>DATISV010000535.1:0-4268 GCA_035468505.1 Luteolibacter sp.
GACGAATTCCGCTGCCGGATCGACCGCCGCCAAACCCATCGCCACCGACTCATGCCGCTCGGCACCGCCGTCGGCACGGACGACCGGCTTCGCAAAACCGCTACCTACCAGTTCCCACCGATCCGGCGGGCAGACGACGACGATCGAATGGATCGAACCGGCGGCGAGGAACGCGTCCAGCGCGCGGCGCAAGACCGGCACGCCATGCAGCGGCCATGCCAGCTTGTCCATGCCCATGCGCCGCGCCGAGCCTGCCGCGACGAGGATCGCGGCGCAATGGGGTGGGCGTTCGGGTGACGGCATGGCGGCGACTGCTTACAGCCCGCGAGACGCGTGGGAAAGCGGCAAGTTGCCGGGAGCGCCGAGCCCCAGCTCGGCGCGTGAATGAGAGGCGGCTGTATCGCGCCGAGCTGGGGCTCAGCGCTCCCGGGGTGCGGCGGCAAGATCCGCGGCATGCGGATCGGCATTCGTGAAGGATAGGGATTTTTCGAGGGCGGCCTTGGCGGCGGCGGTATCGCCGAGACCGTGTTTGGCCAGCGCGATGAGCGGGTGGTTTTCCGCATCGCGTCGCGCCTGCAGGTCTTCGTCGAAAACCAACAGGTTTGGCAGCGAGGTGGCGAAGTAATCGATGCGCGCGGTTTCGCCGAGCTTGGCTTCGGCGAAGGCGGCGAGGTCCTCGAACACGGCGCGGGCGTCGTCCTCGCGACCGAGTTCGCGCAGGGAAAGGCCACGGTAATAACTCAGCGGGCTGTGGGCGGTCACCGCCATGTCGGCGAAATCGCCGGCTTCGTTGGCGGATTCGGTAAAATGCCTGGTGGCTTCCTCCTCGCGACCGAGTGCCTTGAGTGCGCGGCCGATCCAGTAGTTCACGTCGGCTTTGGCTTGGAGCATGTGATAGGCCTCGCCGAGCGATTCGGGTGCATCCATCGCGCCGGTGAAATGCGTGAGCGCGGTTTCAGCATAGCCGTTTTCCAGCGCGGAACGTCCAAGCAGGAGGTGGGCCTGGGTGAACTGGCGGAGCACCGCACCCTCGCCGCCTTCCCACGGGTGAAAGCGGCGAGAGGTGACGATTTCGAGCGCCATGGCGGGATTTCCTGTTAGATTGTGCAAACCGGCCAGCGCCACGGTGCAGTCGTCGCGTTGCAGGACCAGGTCGCGTTTTTCCTCAAGAAACGCGAGACGGTCGGCGAGCGGGTCGTTGAGCTTGGCGCGGAGTTGGTCGTATTCCGAAACGAGCCGCGGGTCGGCGGGGTCGCGTTCCATCGACTTCTGATAGGATTTCCGTGCGGATTCGCCATCGCGGTTGGCATTCCACACCGCGATGGAAAGGTTGCGGTAGGTGGTGGGGTGGCTGCTGTCTTCATCGACGGCGCGCTGCCACACGCGGATGGCGTCTGCATGACGCTTGAGGTCGTAGTAGTAATTACCCAGCGCGAAACAGGCCACCGGATCGGGGCCGGGCTGGGAGATCGCCCATTCGAGAACAAGTTGTTCGTGCAGCCGCGAGGGAAAGAAGTAGTCGGGCGATTGGCGGCGCGCCTTTTCCAATAACTTCATATCGCGCCTGAGCCAGGCGAGCGCGTAGAGGCTCATCGGCGTGCGCGACAGCGGATTGGGCACGGCGCAATCGGCCACGGGATTCGCGAGGTGGCGCTCGATCAGCGTGGCGGCATCGTCAGTGAATCCGGCGTCGGCATAGTCGAAGGCGAGGTCGAGCACTGTTTGCGCGTCGTTGCGACTTGTGCCGAGGAAGCGCTGCTTGTCCGTCACGCCGCACAGGCTGCCCTCATAGGCGGCCCAGTGGTCGAGCGGATCCACGGCGAGCAAATCGCCCAACAGATCCGCCGCCGTTTCGCGGTCCTCTTCGTGGCGGGCGATGACGGCTTGCAGGACCATTGCCTTGTTGTGATCGCCGAGCGTGGCCAGCGATTCATCGAGATGGCGGTCGGCGGTTTCGAAATCGAGACGGCGGCAGTCGATGCAGGCGAGTTGATAATAAGCCGCGCCGCGCCATGCATAATTCCACGTGGCCTTGTAAAACGCCGGATAGGCTTCGTCGTGGCGGTCCTGGAATGTGAGGGCGACGCCGAGGAAATAATGCGCCTCGCCGGTCTCGGGGTTCGGGTGACGGCGGGTGAGGCGCGCGATCGCCTGGCGGAAATGGAATTCCGCCTCGCTGAAAAGACCTTTGCGCAGCAAACGGCGGCCGAGCGCGATATGACTCCGCACGTCGCCGGGGTCGCGCTTCAGCGCCTCTTCCCAATACGGCTCCGGCATGCGCGTGGGATGGCGGTAGAGTTCGAGGTGCTCGCCGGTAAAGTATAACTCGTCATTCGAAGCAATGTCCGTGGGCGCGGGCGGTTCGGTGGCAAGTTCGCGGGTGCGTTCGAGCTTCGATTCGTCCACCGGCCGGTAGGCGAGCAGGCGCTGGCCATTCTCGTCGAGCAGCACGGCGCTGAGCGCGGCGGGGTTTTCGCCGGTGAACTTGAGCGATTCGTTCTTCCACGCCTCGCCGGGCGCGAGCGTCAGGGTTTCCTCCAGCAGCACGGTGGCATCGTGTATGACGCGCAGCGTGGCATTGCGGACTGTTTCCGAAACGCAGAGACCGAGTTCGATGCCGCGGTCGTCGCGGATGACCATGCGCAGCGCGGCGATTTCGGTTGCCTGCTGGACCGGGCCGATCCCCTGGATGGGCCACCAGAACTGCGAGAAGGTCTTGGTTTCGTAGGGAGTGAGATAAGTGAAGTCGGGCTGGTTGTCGGTATAAACACCGGCCATCAGTTCGACGTAGGGGCCGTTGGCATCGGTGAGTTCGCGGTCCCATGCGTAGCCGAAGGGGTGATCGCCCCAGGTCCATTGCTTCTTGCCGGGAGCGATGTGGCGGTCGGCCACGTGAACGAACCCGCCGCCCGCCTTGAAGTCGTAGCCGCCGAAGAAATCAAAGGCCGTTTCGCAGATCATATAACTCGTTGGAACCGGTATGTTCTTATACCACCCGAGGTCGTTCGCGCCTGGGCGGTTCTGATAGTCCACACCGTAGTAGGGATTGTTCGCGACCGGAAACGACGACATCGCGCGCACCGCGTGGTCGGCGACGTAGTGGACATCGGGCGGGAAGAACGACTGGTATTGGTCGTGCACCATGGCCGCGACGTTCGCCCACCACAGGAAGGTCTGGGTGAGGGGAGTGCGGTTGTAGAGGCGGGCGCGCAACTCAACCAATGACGATCCCGGCCGCAGGCGGATGCCGTGCATGCCCTTGAGGCGGTTGAGCGGGTCGTGCTCGCTCATCCACACGGTGCGCGAGCCGTCGTCCTCTTTTTCGATGAAGACATCGGCTGGCATGAAGGTGCCGGGGCGGTGGTGCTGCGGCCAGTTGAACTCGACGCCGCCGGAAATCCACGGCCCGGCGAGTCCGACGAGCGCGGGCTTGATGACGTCCTGGCGGTAGAAGAAGTCGTAGTCGTGATTGGTCTTGTCCTGGCCGAGGAAGATGCGCCCGCCGATCTCTGGCAGCATGACGAGGCGGACGTATTCGTTTTCCAACCGTGCGGACTGATAGGTGATGTTTTTCGTTTCATCGAACACCTTGTCGATGAACGGGACCGGATAAACCTTTCCCGAGGATCCCTGATAGACGCGTTTTTCGAAAAACAGCGGGTTTTTCTCCGGCGCGCCGACCGGGTAGGTGGGGATGACGCGGGGTTCGATTTTGGCAATGACTGACATGATGTTTGGAGAAGATTTATTAACCACGGATTGCACGGATGGACACGGGTTGGATTATGTTTTCAGAAGGCAGGTATCCTCAACCATGAAAGCGCGGAGGACACTCAGACTTGAAATTTGAATCCGTGCCAATCCGTGCAATCCGTGGTTCAAATTCAATATCACCAGAAGGCGATGAAGAAGGCGATGACGCCGAGGATGACGGCGGCGCCGGCGATTTTGACGACGGGTTCGGTTTCGAGGGCGATTTCCTCGCGCACCGGGAGTTCGCGGGGTTTGGCAAGCGGTTGGATCGCGGTGATGGCAGTCATGAGTATTGCCACGACGATGAATGACAGCAGGACTTGCAGTAGGAAATGAATGTCATGTCCCCATGGGCGGGCGTCGGATTTGGCGGTGAACTGGAAGGCCGCATAGGCGAGCGGACCCACGATCAGCGCGGTGACGCCCGCGGCACCGGGAATCCGTGGCAATAGGAATGGCATGATGAACGCTGCCACCACGCCGGGCCAGATGTAGCCTTGGAACTGCTGGATGTA
>DATISV010000536.1:0-1887 GCA_035468505.1 Luteolibacter sp.
GGCCACGGCGAACTCGCGCGAGCGGTCCTGCAGCAGGCGGGCGATGCGGAAGAGATACTTGCCACGCTCCGCGCCGGGGAGTTTGCCCCATGTCTTGAATGCTTTCGCCGCGGACTGGTAGGCGGCATCGACATCGGCGGCGTTGGCCAAAGCAATTGCAGATAGTTTCTTCCCATCGCGCGGCGAGATGGAATCGAAGTATTTCCTCGATTTCGGCGCGGTCATTTTCCCGCCGATGAAAAGCCCGTAGCGCGGCTCGATGTGCGCGGGTGCGGATTCGGGCGCGGGATCGAATTCCCAGAGATCGCCGAAGAGCAGTTCGCGGGCGGTGGTTTTTTTGGCGGGCATGGCTGCTAGATGGAAAGTCGGTGTTGGGCGGCGGTCATGGCGGCGGCGGTGCGGGGGATGCCACGGGCCGTGGCGTGTTCCATCCAGCGTCCGACGGAGTCGATGATCCGGCCGATGGTGGCGGGAGCGTTCCCGATATCGTGTTCCGCGGCAAGCCGGATCAGGTCGCGGCGTGTGATGTCGGCGGCCTTGCCATTGACGCGGCCGGCGCGGAATCCCGAGGCCAGCGGGTTGGTGGCGGGCGTGAGGTCGAAGGCCGGGGCGACTGACCAGCGGCCGGCGTCGTCCATCAGAAACGCGTGGTTGCGCCCGTGGTCGTCGTCGTTGGCGGCTACCACGTTGAACACGGCACGGCGGAACATTTCCTCCACGCAGCGGTGGTCGCTAGTGAGCGCGCGGGTGATTTCCAACAACTCGCCGTATTCGATGCCATCGCGCAACGGCGTGTGGGTGAGGCCGGAATAGGAATGCAGGTGGATGCGACGGCCGTCCGGGCGGTCGAAACGACGGCTCAGGAAATGACAGGCATTGCCGGATTCCAGCAGGCGGGTCTCCGGCACTTCGATGCCGGCGTCGCGCGCCATGTCGGCGTAAGCGGCCTCGATCCGGCCTTCGTGGAGCGCGGGATCGATGTCGAACTTGATCAACCACGCGCCGAACCCGGCAGTGGGCGGATCGTCGAGGCGGATTTCGGAAAAGTCGCCGGAGACGGCAAGCGCGGCCTTCGGTTGCGCGCCGCCGGGCGACATGCCGCCGAGTGTCAGGGCGTCGAGCACTCCATCGGGTTCGCCGTGGAGCAGATGGCGTGCGGCATCGACTAGCGCGTCGATTTCCGCGCTCATGGCATCGTTGAAATCGTCCTCATCGAGCGCCGGCAGAAATGCCAGCGCGCCCATTTTCCGTTCGCCCTGGCAGGCGAGTTTGCGCAGCGCGGTGACGCGCGACCACGGGATGCCGCGTGCTTCGAAGTGCCGCCGCATCAACCGCTCCCCCCACCAATCGGGCAGCACGTCCTGGAAAAGCCCGTGAAGTTCGCCGAAGCCCGGCGTCGGCGTGCTCACCGCACCCTGCGTGGAATTCGGCAGATAGACCGGCGAGAGTTCGCGCGGGCCGTCGCGCCAAGCGGCGTCGTATTCGAAAAACACCGTGCCGCTGCGGTCCTGATAGAGCGTGCCGACACGGGCGGGCTGCGCCCCGCGCCACTGGACTTCAAGTTCCATCGCCGGCCTCCTTCCTCGCTCGGCGCGGCGCGCGCTGGCGCTCGGCGCGCTTCACCGCCGCGATCGACTCCATCGCCGCGGGCTTGGCGAACAAGTCGCGCAACTCGCCATCGATGCCCAGCGCCACCGCCACCCGCACCAGGCGCTGGAACGATCCTCGGCCGTGGCTTTCGAGCAGCTTGAGGGTGGAAAGCGCGACTCCGGACCTCTCGGCGAGTTCCTGCTGGGTCCAGCCCTTCGCCAGCCGGAACCCGCGCAGCCGCTGGCCGATCTGCCTTGTGATGGCAGCGGGATTCCGTTGGCTAAAGGATGCTATTGT
>DATISV010000537.1:0-14749 GCA_035468505.1 Luteolibacter sp.
GAGCACCACTCCCGTGCCGGCCCTCGGACGAGTTTGCCGTTGGATGCGACTGCCTTGTATTATATTGATTACCAGTGGTTTGCATCGATAAAACATCGTTTTTACCGATCTCGCCCGGAGGCTCCGCCAGAATCGAAACAAAAAAAGCGCGCGTTGGACTTCCCCCCGGAGATCACAACGCGCGCTGTAGGCAGTCGCTCCGGCTCTGGGTGCAACACGCCAGACTTCCCCCCGGAGATCTGAGCGCGAATGAAAACCTGGCTCGGTTTGCGACTGGTGTTCCGTTGGCCGAAGCGTCGCGGAACAGGCAAAGAATGACTGAAATTCAGTTTTTGCAAAGAACTTTTTTTGATAATTTTTCAAGAAAGCTGAAAGATCGACCGATCCATGCCGTCAGGGCCGGGCACAAGCTTCCGGCAAAGGGAGCGGAGCCGCAGCGTGCTATGCGAAAATTGCTCCTTGATCGCGCCTTGCGGGCTCATCACCCTCGCGGCAGTCGATGCCGAAACCCGGAGATGAACCAGAAGTGATTTACGAGGGGATCCCCGCCTCTCCCGGCATCGCCATCGCTCCGGTGCACGTGGTCGCCCGCGGATTTTCCGCGCCGGAGGTTTACGAGATCGAGGAATCCGAGGTGGCTGCCGAGCAGGAGCGCTTCCGCAAAGCCATCGATCTGACCAAGAAACAGCTCATCGAACTGCAAAGCCGGCTCGAGGACCTCTCCGGGGAAAACGAAAGCGGCATTTTCGAGGCCCACGTCATGATGATCGAGGACCGCAGCGTGGTGGAGCGCGTGCTGGCCGCGATCGGGAGCCGCAAGCAGAATGCCGAATTCGCGTTCTACGCCGTAATGCAGAATTTCCTCGAAGCCATGCGCCGCATCCCGGACCCGTTCCTGCGCGAGCGCACCGCCGATATCGAGGACGTCGCCCAGCGCGTGTTGCGGAATTTTTCCCCGGACGAGGACCACCGCAATCCCGCGCCGGACGACCGACATATCCTCGTCGCCTACGATCTCGCGCCGTCCGACACCGCCTCGATGAACCGCCGCCATGTGCTCGGATTCGCCACCGAGCAAGGCAGCGTGAATTCCCACACCGCCATCCTCGCCCGCGCCTTCGGCATCCCCGCCGTGGTCGGTTTGGAGGGCTCGGTCATCGACATCATGGCGCTCTCTCCGGCCATTCTCGACGGCTACACGGGAAAACTCATCCTCCACCCCTCTGCCGAGACGCTTGCCCGCTACCACAAGCTCAGCGACGCCAAGGCGCGCGTGCGCAGCGAACTCGAATCGAAACGCGGTGCCGCCACCGAGACCATCGACGGTCGCGTCATCGATGTTTCCGCCAACATCGAAATCGTCGAGGAACTCGCCCTGGTAAAACGCAGCGGTGCCAAGGGCATCGGCCTCTACCGCACCGAATACCTGCTGCTCAACGGCGACGACATGCCCGGGGAAAACGCGCAGGCGGAGATCTACACCAAGGTGGTGCGTGAAATGCAGCCGCACCGCGTGATCATCCGCACGCTCGATGCCGGCGGCGACAAGCTGCCCGTCGAGCCGCTCACCGATCCCGAGCCCAACCCCTTTCTCGGCTGGCGCGGCATCCGCGTCTCGCTCGACCGCCCCGCGATGTTCCGCGAACAGGTGCGCGCCATCATCCGTTCCAGCGCCAAGGGCAAGGTGGCCATGATGTTCCCGATGATTTCCGGCCTGTCGGAAATCTGGCGCTGCAAGGAAATGGTCCGCCGCTGCATGGACGAACTCGACGAGGAAGGCGTCCCCTTCGATCACGATATTCCCGTCGGCGTCATGATCGAGGTTCCCGCCGCAGCCCTCTGCGCGGATCTGCTCGCGCCGGAAGTCGATTTCTTCTCCATCGGCACCAACGACCTCATCCAATACACCGTCGCCGCCGACCGCGTGAACCCGCACGTGGCCGACCTCTACCGCCCCACCCACCCGGCCGTCATCCGTCTGATCAAGCGCACCATCGACGCCGCCAACGACCACGGCATCTGGACCGCAATCTGCGGCGAAATGGCCGGCGACATCCGCCTCACTCCGCTCATCATCGGCCTCGGCGTCGAGGAACTCTCGGTCGGTCCGCAGCAGGTTCCGTCCGTCGGCCAGGCCATCCGTTCGCTCAGCTTCGCGGAATGCGCCGCGATGGCCGACGAAGCGCTGCGCCATACCCGCTCGCAAGGCATCCTCGACCTCTCGCTCGACATCGCCCGCAAGCGTTATGGCGAACTGCTCGATTGAAACCGCGTCGCGCTTGCTGCAAGAGCCGCCGGTCCCTTAGCGTATGACTGCGACCGCTCATGAGACCTTCCATAGCCATCATTTTCACCGCAGCCTTCGTCTTGGCAGCAGGTTCGCTTCACGCGCGCCCATCCGTAAAACTCCAGGCCGTGATGACCGGTTCGCGCATCGACGTCACCGTGAACGGCGAGTTTTTCACCAGCTACCGGTTTTCCAAGGATGAGAAATACCCGTTGCTGTTTCCGGTGAACGGGCCGTCCGGAGCCTCGGTCACCTCGATGCGCAACGGCCAGTATCCGCACCACAGCTCGCTGTTTTTCGGCTGCGACAAGGTCAACGGGGGCAACTATTGGCAGGAGGGCAACGAACGCGGCCAGATCCTGTCGCAAGGACCGGAAATCGTCACCGGGAGCGGCCCGGAAATCGTCATCACCGACGTCTGTGACTGGCAGCGTCCCGATGCCGCACAACCGTTCCGCGACACCCGCCGTATCGCGATCCGCGCGCCGTCGGCAGAGCTGCGGGAAATCGATTTCGATATCACTCTAATCGCACTGGAGGACGTGGTGATCCAGAAAACCAACCACTCGCTGTTCAGCGCCCGCATGGATCCCGATCTCACGCCGCAGTATGGCGGCCTCATGATCAATGCGGAAGGACTCGCCGGCGAAAAAGGCACTTTCGGCAAGCCCTCGCCGTGGCTCGCCTGCTTCGGGCCGCGCGGCGGGAAACCCGAAGGCCTCGCCATCCTCCAGCACCCGTCCAACCCCGGCTATCCGTCGCCATGGTTCACCCGCGATTACGGTTTCCTCTCCCCCACCCCGATGTTCTGGCCCGCGGATGGAAAATCGACGCGTCTAACCAAAGATTCCAGCCTGCGCCTGCGTTACCGTGTGCTGATTTTCACCGGCACGCCGGAATCCATCGACATCGCCGGAAAGCATGCTGAATTCTCCAAAGCCGATTCCTAACCACACATGAAGCCGATATCGTTACGAAATGCCGTCATTGCCGCCACCTGCGCGGCCACCGCCATGCTCCACGCCGAAGAACCCGCGTTCCGCCTGATCACGCTCGACCCCGGCCATTTCCATGCCGCGCTGGTGCAGAAGAGCATGCTGCCGGGCGTCTCTCCCGTGGTCCATGTCTATGCGCCCGAAGGTCCGGACCTGCAGCTTCACATGTCGCGGATCGAGAGCTTCAACTCCCGCGCGGAAAACCCGACCTCATGGGAAACGAAGATCCACGCCGCCCCCGATTTCCTCGAACGCATGCTCGCCGAAAAACCCGGCAACATCGTCGTGCTCGCCGGCAACAACCGCGCCAAGACCCGCTACATTCTCGAATCCGTCAAGGCCGGCCTGCACGTGCTCTCGGACAAGCCGATGGCCATCACGCCCGACGATTTCAAGCTGCTGCAAGAGGCCTACGCCATCGCCGCGGAAAAGAATGTCATGATCACCGACATCATGACCGAGCGGCATGAGATCACCACCCGCTTGCAGAAATTCTTCGCCCACCAAACGGATTTCTTCGGCGAAATCGACCCCGGCACGCCGGACGATCCGTCGGTGACCAAGGAAAGCGTCCACCATTTCTACAAGACCGTGGCCGGCGCGCCGCTGCAACGGCCGGCGTGGTTCTACGACACCGCGCAACAGGGCGAGGGCATCGTCGATGTCACCACCCACCTCGTCGATCTCGTCCAGTGGGAGGTGTTTCCCGAAAAAATCCTCGGCCTCGAAGACGCCAAGGTGCTGTCCGCGAAAACATGGAACACCACCCTCACCCCAGCCCAGTTCACGCGCTCGACCAAGGTCGAGGAAATCCCGGATTACCTGAAGCCCAAGCTCAACGCCGAAGGCAATATGGAAGTCGCCAGCAACGGCGAGTTCGTGTTCAAGCTCCACGGCGTGCATGCCAAGATCTCGGTCATCTGGGACTACGAAGCGCCCGCCGGCGGCGGCGACACGCATTACTCGCTGATGCGCGGCACCAAGGTTTCCGCCATCATCCGACAGGGCAAGGAACAGGGATACAAGCCCATGTTATATCTCGAACCCCGCGAAGGCGTCGATCCGGCCAGCCTTGAAGAACCGCTCGCCGCCGCGGTCAAGAAAGCCGTCGCCACCTGGCCCGGCGTGGAAGTGGCCAAGACGGACGCCGGCTGGGTGGTCAATTTCCCGGATTCCTACCGCCTCGGCCACGAAGCCCATTTCTCGCAGGTGGCGGAGGATTTCCTCGGCTATCTCAAAAAAGGCAAAATGCCCGCATGGGAGGTGCCCAACACGCTGGCCAAATACCGCACCATCATGGACGCCTACCGCATGAGCCGTTAGACCGATGCCGGATTCATATCATAAAACTCATATCCCGCGCCGCGGTTTCCTCGCCGCAATGCTCGCCGCCGGTGCCGCCCCGATGATCGTTCCGGCGCGCCTGCTCGGTGCCCAGGCACCAAGCAAGACGTTGCGACTCGGTAGCATCGGCACCGGCCGCATGGGCACCGGCAACATGGTCACCGCCATCGGCCTCGGCAAAAAACACGGTTCGCAAGTCGTCGCCGTCTGCGATGTGGACCGCATCCGCGCCGAAGCCGCCCGCGAAACCGCGGAAACCAAGGGCCGCGAAATCCACGGCGACAAGCACGACAAGATCCGCGTCACTCACGACTATCGCGAGCTGATCGCCCGCGACGACATCGATGGCGTCTTCATCTGCACCCCGGATTTCGCCCACGCCCATGTCGCCATCGCCGCCGCCCGCGCCGGCAAGGGTATCTATCTGGAGAAGCCGCTCACTTACACCATTCCCGAGGGACAGGCCCTGGTGAAGGCTGTTAGAAAACACGGCGTCGTCCTGCAGACCGGCTCGCAGCAGCGCAGCTCGGTTTATTTCCACCGTGTCTGCTGGCTCGCGCGCAACGGCCGTATCGGAGAGATCCGCGAGATCGAGGTCTTCACCCCGCTCGACAAGGGCGAGGGCGACGCCACGCCGATGACGGTCCCCGACAACCTCGATTACCTCGCGTGGATGGGCCCCACCACCGACGCGCCATACACCGAGGACCGCTGCCATCCGCAGGGCGCTGACAAAATCGGCAGGCGCCCCGGCTGGATGCAGATCTCGGACTATTGCCGCGGCAACGTCTGCAACTGGGGCGCGCACAATTATGACATCGCCCAGTGGGCGCTCGGCACCGACCTCGATTCCGGCCCGGTCGAGATCCAGGCCGAAGGAGATTTCCCCGAACGCGGCTTGTTCGACGTCCACACCCGCTACAGTGGCGTCGCGAGTTATGCCAACGGCGTGATTCTGAAATCCGGCACCGGCAAGGGTGGCCTGATCCGCATCACCGGCAGCGAAGGCTGGCTGGAAGTGGAACGCGGCGGTTTCAAGGCCGGCAATCCCGCCCTTCTGCGCGAGAAACCCGAAGGCGGCATCGAACTCGCCACCTCTTCCAACCACATCGGCAACTTCATCGATTGCCTTCGCAGCGGCAAGGACCCGGTCGCGCCCGTGGAAGCGGGCCACCGCTCCAACACTATCTGCGTGCTCCACCACCTCGCCATGACCACCGGCCGACCCATCAAATGGGACCCTGTTGGCGAAAGTATCCTCGACGATCCCGCCACGGCCGCCATGCTCCATCGCAAATACCGCGATGGCTTCCAACTCACCGAGACCGATTGATCCAAATTCAAATCCACAGACTGAAATGAACACACAACCCCGCCGCAGCTTCCTCAAGACCGCCGGACTCGCCGGTGCCGCCTTCGGATTTCCCACCATCATCCCGTCCCGCGTGCTCGGTGCGGATGCCCCGAGCAACAAGATCCACGTCGCCCAGATCGGCTGCGGCCGCATCGCCCGCGGCATGGACATTCCCGGCGTGCTGCGCCACGACGCCACCCGGATGGTCGCCGTGTGCGATGTCGATTCGCTGCGCCTCGCCGACGGCAAGGACATGGTGCAAAGCCACTACAAGAAGAAAGGCGTGGATCTCGAAGTGGGTGCCTACGAAGACTACCGCGAAGCGCTCCAGCACAAGGACATCGACGCCGTTTCCATCAGCACGCCTGACCACTGGCACGCCGAGCCGATCATCGCCGCGGCGCTGATGAAAAAAGACATCTATGTCCAGAAGCCGCTGACCATGACCATCGAGGAAGGCCGCGCGGTGAGTGATATTGTGAGGAAAAACAACTGCATCTTCCAGATCGGCAGCCAGCAGCGCTCGGGCGGCCAGTTCCGCATCGCCTGCGAAATGGTCCGCAACGGCCGCATCGGCAAACTCCAAACCGTCAAGATCGGCCTGCCGAGCGATCCCGCCGGCGGCAGCATCGAGGAAATTCCCGTGCCTCCCAATCTCAACTTTGACAAGTGGCTCGGCTGCACGCCGATGGCTCCCTACACCGCCGACCGCGTCCATCATCAGGCCGACACGGTGAACAAGCGCTACGGCCCGCGCCCCGGCTGGCTGCGCATCGAGAGTTACTGCCTCGGCATGATCACCGGCTGGGGATCGCACCACGTGGACATCGGCCACTGGGGCATGGACACTGAGCTCACCGGCCCGATCGCGGTCGATGGCAAGGCGGAGTTTCCGAAGTCCGGCCTGTGGAACGTCCACGGTCCCTATCACATCGAGATGAGTTATGCCAACGGCGCGACCATGGTCATCGATCACAAGTTCCCCAACGGCATCCGTTTCGAAGGCAGCGATGGCTGGATCTTCGTCACCCGAGGCGCGGAGCGTGTCACATCCTCCGATCCCGTGCCCGCCGGCAACGCCGCGAAAGCGCTGCAGGCCAGCAACATGGACATCTTCAGGACCCCGCTCGGCGAAAACGACATCCGCCTGCACGAAAGCCCGAACGGCGACCACCACCTCGACTGGATCACCAGTATGCAAACGCGCAAGCCGGCCGCGACCAACGCCGAACAGGCGCATCGTTCGACCAGTGCCTGCATCCTCGGCTGGATCGCCATGAAACTCGGTCGCAAGCTGAAGTGGGATCCGGTGAACGAGCGCTTCGACGGCGACGACGCCGCCAACGCCCTGCTCAGCCGCCCCGAGCGCGCCCCCTACGGCATCAGCCACATGAAGAAATCCTAGCCGCATTTTTCATCCCGGAGGGATGAGAGACATTAGCCGGGGGGCATCGCCCCCGGAATTCAGCGGTTTACAAAATTGCGCCCCGGATGGGGCGCGAGAAACCTGCCTCATGCTGTGGATTGTGACATCTTACTCTCTGTCATTGGGATGGACGGCGCGTGATTCGTCGATACTTTCCTTTTCATGAACGAGGCCCCCGCTGAAAAGCCCGCCAGAAAATCACGCCTGCCCATCATCCTCGGGATATTCCTGCTCGGCCTCATCCTGCTAGGCATCGCCTGGTGGTGGTACAACCGGCCGATCCAACCCGTGGTCCTCACGCCACAGGAAAAACAGGTGGTCGAACAAAAGATCGAAGCGATTCACCAACCCGTGACGTCCGAAGCGCCCGAGCCTGCGGAGGAACCGGAATATGAGAAAGGCACGCGCGAGATCATCCTCACCGAGCGCGAACTCAACGGATTGCTGAATCATAACACCGGCCTCGGCCAGACCGTGAGTTTCCAACTCGCCACCGGTGCCGTGCACGCCCGCATCGAAACCGACCTCGATCCGGACCTGCCGATCGTCGGCGGCAGGAAACTCAAGGCGCGCGCCCGATTCCTCGTCAGCGACACGGCGGGAAAACCCTCGCTCGTGCTCGACGATCTCACCGTCTGGGGCGTGTCCCTGCCCAACGACTGGCTCGGCGGACTCAAAGGCCAGGACCTGCTGGAAAAGACTGTCGGCGGCCCCATCGCCGGCGTGGAGGAGTTCAAGATCGAACGCGGCAGGCTCGTGATCCGGCTCAAGGAATGACGGCTTGCCGTGCCGGGCACGCACGCGTATCGCTGCGCCGTGTCCCGCAAGGACGATCCCGCACACGGCTGGCTGCGCCGCGCCGTGACCCATCCGGATTTCGCCACACGCCTGGCCGCCATGGCCACCGGCGCGGGCGCACTTGTGCTCGATCATGTCGCCGAGGCCTCGCAGGGATTCATGCTGTCGCTGGTTTGCGAAGCGGCGGCCGATCGTCGCAAACCTCGCGTCTGGATCGTCTGCGACATGCCGCGCCAGCGCGAACGACTGGGGGCGGAAATGGAACTCTGGGGCGTCAATGCGCTCGTCCTGCCTGAAGCGCCCACCGAGACGGAGGAAGGCACCATCGCCGATCCGGAGTCGGCCGCGGAGTGGTTCGCGGTGCTGGAAGTCCTCGCCCGCGCGGATCGCTGCGTGGTGATTTGCGACAGCGAGTCGTTCGCCGCCCGCGCCCCCTCGCCCGCCGCGCTGCGGTCGTCCCGGACATCGCTCAAGCCGGGCATGGCGCTCGATCCGGAAGAACTGGCGAAATCGCTCGCCGATCACTGCTACGAACGCGTCCCCACCGTCGCCGCGCGCGGGCAGTTCGCGGTGCGCGGCGGCATCGTCGATCTTTTCGCCTGGCAGGCCGCGCGGCCGCTGCGACTGGAGTTTTTCGATACCGACCTCGAATCGGTCCGCGAGTTCGATCTCGATTCGCAGGCCTCCACCACGAAGTTGTTAGAGGCTGAATTGCTGCTCGCCGAGCCGGCCGCCGACGCCACCGTGGCCGATTATCGCCGCAACGGGGATGTGATCGTGGCGGTGGATTCGGAGATCGAAAATCCCGGCGTCGTCATTCTGGAAGGCGCCGCATCGCAGGATGGCGAGGAGGATTTCACGCTCGCCAGTTATGGCAGCCCGCTCGGCACTTTCGAGGCCGGCGATTTCGTGTTGGAGGAACTGCGTCGTGAAAACTTCTTCCGCCAGCTCAACGAGTGGAAACGCGACGGCTGGGACATCGCCATGGTCTTCGCCAACAAGGGCGAGCAGGAACGTTTCGCCGAACTCGCCGGCAAGGACCTTGAGCGCGACCTCGGGCTCACGCCGGTCCGCGGCGAGCTGATGGCGGGATTCACCCTGCCCGTGATCCGGCTGGCCGTGCTTTCCTCGTCCGAACTCTTCGGCCGCTACCGCACGCCCGGCACGGTGCGCCGCAATATCCTCGAAAAAGCCCGCGCCGCACGCGCCAAGGCCACCGTGGACGAAATGGAGGAGGGCGACCTCGTCGTGCACTACGAATACGGCCTCGCGAAATTCCGCGGCATCCAGCAGGGCGACGAGGGCGAGGAAATGGTGCTCGAATACCGCGACGGCGCGATGCTCGGCGTGCCGCTCGAACAGGCCCACCTCGTCGGCAAATACATCGGCATGGGCGGCCGCACGCCCGACCTCAACAAGCTCGGCGGAACCGCCTGGAAAAACGCCCGCAAGGCCGCCGAGAAATCCATCGCCGACTACGCCGCGCAACTGCTCCGCGTCCAGGCCGAACGCCAGCACGAACCCGGCCACGCCCACCCGCCCGACACCACATGGATGTGGGAATTCGAACGCTCGTTCCACTTCACCGAGACGCCCGACCAGCGCCGCGCGATCGAGGAAACCAAGCTCGACCTCGAACAGCCGCGCCCGATGGACCGCCTGATCTGCGGCGATGTCGGCTTCGGCAAGACCGAGGTCGCCATCCGCGCGGTGTTCAAGGCGGTCACCGGCGGCAAGCAGGCCGCCATCCTGGTGCCCACCACCGTGCTCGCCGAGCAACACTGGCGCACCTTCCGCGAGCGCATGTCGGATTATCCTGTTAGAATCGACCTGCTCAACCGCTTCCGCTCCGCGCAGGAAGTCCGCGACACCATCGCGGGCCTCGCCGATGGCTCGGTGGACGTGGTCATCGGCACCCACCGCCTGGTCTCAGGCGACGTCCATTTCAAAAACCTCGGCCTCATCGTCATCGACGAGGAGCAGCGCTTCGGCGTGGCCCACAAGGAGAAGTTCAAGCAGCTCTTCCGCCAGATCGATGTCCTTACACTCTCCGCCACGCCGATCCCGCGCACGCTCTACATGGCGCTGATGGGCGCGCGCGACATGTCCACCATCGACACCCCGCCGCCCAACCGGGTGCCCGTCGCCACCACCGTCTGTGCCTACGACGAACGCGTCATCCGCGACGCCATCCGCCGCGAGATGAAACGCGGCGGCCAGGTGTTCTTCCTCCACAACCGCGTCAAATCCATCGAGATGATGCGCGCCCGCATCGCCGAACTCGTCCCCGAGGCGCGCATCCTCGTCGGCCACGGACAAATGGAAAAACACGACCTGGAAACCGTCATGCACGCCTTCGTCAAGGGCGAGGCCGACGTCCTGCTCGCCACCACCATCATCGAGACCGGCATCGACATCCCCAACGCCAACACCATCCTCATCGACCGCGCCGACCGCTTCGGCCTCGCCGATCTCTATCAGCTCCGCGGACGCGTCGGCCGCGCCGGGGAAAAGGCCTATGCCATCCTGCTGCTGCCGCGCGACATGATGACCGTCGGCGACGCCCGCAAGCGCATCCACGCCATCAAGGAATACACCGCGCTCGGCTCCGGCTTCAAAATCGCCATGCGCGACCTCGAAATCCGCGGTGCGGGAAATCTGTTAGGCACCAAGCAGTCCGGCCACATCGCCCAGATCGGCTTCGAACTCTATTGCCAGCTCCTCCGCCAATCCGTCGAACGCCTCAAAGGCCGCCAGGACGCCCCGCGCGGCGAGTGTACCTTCAAGGCCGACTTCGTTGTCCCCACCGAGACCCAGTGGGTCTCAAGAATCCAGAGTCCAGAGACCAGAATCCAGAGTAAGACCCCTGGACAAAACCTTGGCGAACATGGCGTCTTGGCGGTTCAACCTCTTCCGGCATTCCTCCCATCCAACTGGCTCGGCGAAACCCGGCTCCGCATCGCCGCCTATCGCGAACTCTCCGAGGCCGCCACCGAGAAAGCCGTCGATGCCCTCGAATCCGCCTGGCGCGACCGCTTTGGCCGACTGCCCGAGGCTGCGGAAAACCTCCTCACCATCGCCCGCATCAAGGCCCTCGCCGCACGCGAACGCATCGCCTCCGTCGAGATCTCCGGCCAGCGCCTCATGTTATACCGGAACGGCGACTACATCCTCCTCGAAGGCCGCCGCTTCCCGCGCCTCAAGTCCGAAGCCCCGGATCTGAAACTCAGGGAAACCATCGAAATGTTGAGAAGCCTGTAACCCGCCAGGGCACCGGTTCCGCAGGCGCGTTCGTGAGAACACGGATAAGACCGGAAAGCCTGCACGAGGCATGCAGGTCCCTTGCACGGGTTTTCACGGCAATTGCAGATAAAATTCCTCATCCGGATCGATTCCGGTCAGATCGGTGCGGGTGTTGCCCACGAACCTGCCGTCCTTGAAATAGATATCCTCACTCCAGTCGCCAGGATTTGTTTCACGGATGACGACACATCCTTCGATCCCTCCCGGACTGGTGCCGGCCAGGCTGATTACTTCCAGCTCGCGGATTTCGCCCTCCTCGTCATTCGTCCATGTCTGGCCGATGAAAGGTGATACGGGAAGCCAGAGGAGAGGCGGCACGAAGGTCGACTCTCCCCGCTGAAGGATGTAAACCGAGCCATCGGTGGCGCGGGCGTTCCACTGTTCTCCATCCAACTCTCCGTTATCGAAAATCTCCAGCTTGTTCGCCTTCACGGTCATGCCGTTCCATGCCAAATCGACGCCGGCAGTCTCCTGGATCGTGACGCTCCCTTGAAAAACCCCAGCCACGTAGGAGCCGAAGGTTCCGGCCACCACGACGCTGAAATCACCGCTGCTGGCATCGAATTCCGGACCTTCCACCGGGGCCTCGCCAATCACGACATTCAGGCGGGCGAAACGCCTGCCTTCCGGTTCGGCGGTCCAGGGGATGTAAACGCGCACTTCGTCCATGCCGATTTCGTGAGCGTTCGGGATTTCCTCTATCAGGACACCGTCCACGCCATGCGCGGCGACGTCCCAGTTCGCCGTATCGGCAAGGTCCGTGCCATGGGTCACAAACACGCTGGTCGCAGGGTCCGCATGGGCCGCGATGTTGCGACGGTATGTGAAAAGTAGGTATTCCGATGCGGTACCGACTGCGCCGGGATCGGCGGAAACCAGAGATGCCACGGGCAGCTTCGACACATCGGAATCGCCAAGCACGCCGCCGATCACCCATTCGATCGCATTCTTCACGCCATCTCCGTCGGAGTCGGTATCCGGGAGGCCATTTGACATGGGATCGAACCCGCCATCGAGCATGAACCGGTCGTACGTCGTCGCCAAAAGCGGAAGCGATCCGCCCAACAAGGTGAGCGAGGTGACATTCTGATAGACAAACGCCTTTTCATGTGTGGCAAGATCACCGCTGCCGGCCGCACCCAATCCGAATACGTTCACAAACTCACCCTCGATCTCGTAACTGCTGTTCGCAGGGATTCCGAAGGTATTGGGATCGGCATCCCCACCGTCCGCCTGCGCACCGACAATGAACGTGATGACAAGCGGTGCGACGGGATCGCCCGGCTCCAGAATGTCATCCCCGAGCACTCCGACGTTGCCAATCGACGACCCCGCTTCGCTTGTATCGGTGATCGATGCCGACGAAACGAAAAACTCCCCCTGCACACCTTGTCCCACCGTGCCCTCAGGCCCCGGGACGCTGTAGGCGCTCATGGTCACGGTGAAACTGGCGACCCCTGCCGGATCGAATTGAAACAGCGGCGCGCTGTCCGGCGAATACGGGTTGGCCCTCCAGATGCCCTCCACTCCGTCAATCGTGAAAACCGGTCTTGCAGGAATCGCGGCCTCGTAATCGACGTTTGGCGATTCGATCACGACCGTGCCTGACGGGTTGCCGGACAGCGTGTGCGTGTAAGTCGCTCCGATCGGACGCGCGGCGAGCATTTCAGTCAAGGTCGGCCAACTCAACCGGCGCTTGCGCGCGTTGTCGTATTCCGGATTTTCGTCGATGGGTTCGGCCTGGCCGCCATTCACCGACACCGTGTATCCGGTCACGCCCGGCAAATCGCCAAGTTCGTCGAAGGCCTCGTAACGGAACACCGGTGCCAGGTCGTCTCCCGATTGGTAATTCTTCTGTTCGAGGCTGGAGAAAACCCCACCCGCTCCGGCGGAGAGTGGCAACGCGGCAATGAGGCATGGAATGAACCGAGGCCGGGAAATGCGGAATGTCGCGCGACGATGGATGGATGTTTGCATACAACGCAACCAAGGGGGATCGCGCCATGTTTTGATAGATAATAAACAACGCATATCCTGCCACATCGCCACGTAGGAGATCGCCGCCAAAGAGTGGAAAACCGCCGGGTAATTCCTCTCCGAAATCTTCCGCCGCGGAATCCAATCGTTTGATCCCGGGCCGGCCACTATGAAACCCGGTCAGCCCTATGCTCTGAAACACGGCATCCCCATCCTGCCCTCGCGCGGTGAAGTGGTGACCACCGATCACATCCCACGAATCATGGAGGAAGAAGGAATCTGACCACCATGTCTTCAGCGCGTATCGCATCATCATTTCATTCTGAAAAATCCGCATGATCCGTGGTCAGGATTCGTCCGCATGCCACTGGTGTGGGCACCCAGCTGACCCGGCACTTCCAAGCAGCTCGGAACGTCCTTGATCCCGCGGAGCATCCCGCCTTGGCTGGCGCGGTGAATGCCACATTGAAACCCATCGTCCACGCCACCGTCATCGCGCTCGGCCTCTCATCCGCCGGCATGGCCCGCGAACCGGACCAGGTGGTGGTTTACAAGAAGACCAAGCAGGCGGAGTTGAAGCTGCACATTTTCCAGCCGCCCGGTCACCAGCCATCCGAAAAGCGCCCCGCCATCGTGTTCTTCTTCGGCGGCGGCTGGAATAGCGGCAAACCCGGGCAGTTCTTCCCGCACTGCGAATACCTTGCCTCGCGCGGCATGGTCGCGGCCTCAGCAGAGTATCGGGTGAAATCGGCGCACGGCACCACGCCGCGCGAATGCGTGATGGACGGCAAGTCGGCGGTGAGATGGCTGCGCCAACATGCCGGCGAACTCGGCATCGATCCTCAGCGCATCGCCGCCGGCGGCGGCTCGGCGGGCGGCCATGTGGCGGCCGCAACCGCGATTCCCGACCACTTCGAGGAGCCCGATGAAGACAAAGGCGTCAGTTGCCGCCCGGACGCGTTGGTGCTCTACAATCCGGTCTTCGACAACGGCCCCGGCGGCTACGGCCATGACCGCGTGAAGGAATATTGGAAAGAAATCTCGCCGATGCATCACATCGGCAAGAACACGCCGCCGACCGTCGTTTTCCTAGGCACGAAGGATCACCTCATCCCGGTGACCACCGCGGAAAAATACCGGCGGCTGATGGAGGAAAACGGCCGGCGCTGCGACCTCCATTTGTATGAGGATCAGAAACACGGTTTTTTCAATCAGACGAACCGGAAGTATTATCTGAAAACCCTGCTGGAGACGGACCGCTTCCT
>DATISV010000538.1:0-2365 GCA_035468505.1 Luteolibacter sp.
GAGCGCTCCCTCCCAGTCCTCGCGGTTCATCATCAGATAGCCCATCTGATAGTCGGCAAGGGGGCTGCTGTAACCGCCCTTCCCGGCCGCTTCGAGCAATTCCTCCGCCTGCTCCACCTCGCCCTCCATCATGCGGATGCTGGCCAGTATCGTGTTGGCAAAACGACGGATGTCCACCGGCAGGTCATGCTCCAGCAGGCGGATCATCGGATCCCGCAGCGTGACCATCGCTTCCGGGTCGCTGAGATCGATCGACTGCATGCTCGACACCACAGGGATGAAGTCGGCGATCCACGGGTCGGCCTTGTCTCCCAGCCCGGCCTTCATCAGCGTGACGATCAGCCCGACGGTGCGCAGGCCCACGGTCAGATCCTCGTAGTCGTGGGCACGCCACCCTTCGTCCGTCCGCACCAGCCACCAGCGCATCTGGGTGGTGATGCTCAGGTCGTTGTCATACAAACTCACATAGACGACCCGCCGGTTTTCATGCGGTTTTTCCACCTTAGCGATGCGGTGGCGATCATAGCCCATCTGCCGGATGGATTGGTCCACACCGGCAAGTCCCTGGCGAAAGCCCCGGCGGAAATTCATTTTCTCGACCATGTTGAGTCCCTGAAACGCGCCCGCATTCTCGGCGGTCTCGAGCATCGCATCCACCGAGATGAAATCGAAAACATCGATCTCGTCCTCCGAACGGCTGGCGCGTCCCAAGCGGGTGAAAAACGAGTCGATGAACGGCTCGATACCGTCGGCCTCGCTTCCGCCGGCGAATACCGCCGTGGTTTCCGCGACCCGTTCCTCATGGCTGCTCTCGTCGTAAGCGATCCCGAACCGCTGTTTCCGATCGCACGAACACAAGGCGGCTGCCAGCGCCGCCATGATGGCCAAGCGCGGAAAAAACGGTGAGGGCATACAGACGGATACGGGAACACCCCGCGGCCGGGCAATGCATCTTTCCGTAAAGTTCCACCGGGCGTCGTCTCCGTGCTTGTTGCGGAGGCGCATGACATTTCGGTCCAGCCACCAAATATGCCGTGGTTTTCGTCTTGACGCTACCATCGGTGTTCCTACGATCCGCATCGTTGTTCCCGAACTTCCCCGATGCGTTGCGTCCAATGCGGCTCCCTCAAAGACAAGGTTCTCGACTCCCGACCCTCCAAAGACGGCACCAGTGTGCGGCGGAGACGCGAGTGCTTGAGCTGTGGCTACCGCTACACGACCTACGAGCAGATCGAGCGCACCGAGCTGCGCGTGGTGAAGCGCGACGGCACCCGCGAGGCGCTCAACCGCGAGAAGTTGATGAGCGGACTGGTCAAGGCCTGCGAGAAGCGGCCGGTGCCGATGGACCGGCTCGACCGCGCGGTGGAGGAGATTCTAACAGAGTTGCACAAGGACCATCTCAGCGAGGTGCCCTCCTCGGTGATCGGCGCCAAGGTGATGGACAAGCTGCACCAGATCGATCCGGTCGCCTACGTGCGCTACGTTTCGGTTTACCGCCAGTTCGAGGACGTCAACGAGTTCATCCGGGAAATCCAGTCGCTGTCCCGCCGCGCCGCGCGCGATCCCTTCCAGCGCCGCCTGTTCAAGGACTGATCCCCACACGCCATCTTCATTTCCCCCATCCGTGATTTCACTCATCGGTAACCGCCCCGCCCTGCAAATCGGCCGCCATCAGGTGATCGATTATGACACCGGCTGGATCGATGACGCGTTGCGCCGCGCCGCGCGGGCCGCGGATCAGGCGGACTTTCCGTTCGTGGACGAGATCCGCAGCGGCGTGGTGCAATACCTCGAAACCCGCTGCCCGCTCAAACTGATGCGGCTCGAAGAACTCTACGACCGCATGCGGCGCATGCTGGAAAAAATCGGCTGCTACGGCATCGCCGAAAAACTGCAACCCCTCGCCCCTCCGGTCACCGTTTCGCTGGTCCGCGCGGCCATGGAGGCCGGCAATGGCTTCGAACTCGCTTTTTTCGAAACCTTGCGCTCGGAACTCTCGATCCTGCGCGACGCGGGAGCCGAGGAAATCCGTTTCTCCGGCCTGCGCGAAAGCGCCATGATCCTGCGCGGCGCGAGCAAGTGGAACAAGCAATGCGAGGCGCTGCTTGCGGAAATCGATGCCTTCCTCCGCACCTGGGATCGCGAGGAAAACCCTGCCGGCATCTGTGTAGGCAGAAACGCTTGAGCGCCGCGCTCGCCTGAGCGGGCTGTTCTTTCCCCACCGACGGCCAGAGCCACGGGATGCGCAAGCGCCTTGGTGCGACTTCTTGTTGGAGCGTTGTATCTTTTTAAAAAACAACGGGTTGCAGGGCCATGACCACTATTATCAATAGTTGCTGACAACGTGGATTCGAAAGCGTTCAAA
>DATISV010000539.1:0-1620 GCA_035468505.1 Luteolibacter sp.
AGCCAGCGGAACTCCTCCGCTTCGTCGTTGAGCGTGACATCGGTGCCGGTGGCGCGCACCACGTAATTGAGCAGCAGGAAATGCTCCGGGCGCATGAATTCCGGCGAGTCGATGCAATCCTGCGCCATCACGAAACGGATATTTTCGATTTCCAGTGAGGTTTCCTCGCGGATCTCGCGGCGCAGGGCGTCGATGGACGGTTCGCCGCGGCGGATTTTTCCACCGGGGATTCCCCAGAGGTCGCTCCACTTGTGGGTGCGGATCATCAGTACGCGTCCGCGGTCGTCCACGATGAGCGCGCCCACGGTGGCGACCGGTCCGGCGGCGGTGCGGCGGCGTTCGAGCAAGGAGCGCAGTGCGCCTAGGTCGGACACGGTGAGATCGGGTTTCACGCCGGCGAGGATTTCCGGGTGGTTGTAGCCGGTGAGCACCGCGATGGAGGCCACGCCGCCGTGGCGAGCGGTTTCCACATCGTGGGTCATGTCGCCCACGAAGGCGGTTTCGTCCGGAATGAGGTGGTGGGTTTCGAGAATGCGGTGGATCAACTCGCGCTTGTCGAGCACGCCGGCGTAGGTGGCTTCGAAAAGATGGCGGAAGCCGAACCCGTCGAGCTGTCGGGCGAAGGCTGTTTCGTCCATCGAGGTGAGCACGAAACAGCGGATGCCGAGTGCCGCGCACCATTCGAGTTTTTCCCGCGCGTGCGGCAGCACCGTGACAGGCGTGACGGCGGAGGCGAATGCGGGCCGGAAATGCGCTTCGAGTTCCTCCAGCGGCACGTCCGGCAGGATTTCCGCGTAAAACTCGCGGTAGGGCACACGGAAGCGCCGCCGGAACATCTCGCGGTCGTAAGGCGGGAGATCGTATCTGCCCAAAACCACATTGGTCGCCTCGATGACCGGGCCGAGATCGTCAACCAGGGTGCCGGACCAGTCGAAAATGAGATTGCGGAACATGATCGGGCCGGTCGTTTCAACCGAGGGTGAATTTGATCGATTTGATCCGTGCGGTTCCCTGGTTTTCGCGGATGCGCGTGAGCAGCATCGGTTTCATCTGCTCGAGTTGGAAACGCATGGCCGGCTGGGTGACGTGCAGCACGAGCACACCGTTTTTCACGGAGGCCGGTTCGGTGTTGCGGGCGATGAACTCGCCGGCGATTTCCCGCCAGGCCGTCTTGAGTTCCTGCTCCTGGATGCCCTCGGCAAGACCGGCGGACTTGAGGATGGTGTCGATGAACGCGCCGGCGCGGTTGACGCGGGACTGGAGATCGAGCGCTTCGTCGCAGCCGCGCCACTCGTTCAGGATCCGTGTTCGGATACGCGTCGCGCGGTCCGTCTTGCGGCGGGGTGCGCCGGAGGGACGGTCATTCGTCGCCATCGTCGCCAATGGCCTCGACCGGGCAGCCTTCCATCGCCTCGCGGCACTGGGCTTCCTCCTCGTCGTTCTCGGGTTGTTTGAAAACGTAGGAATATCCCTCGTCGTCCGAGCGCCGGAAGTTGTTGGGAGCGGTTTCGCGGCAGAGGTCGCAGTCGATGCACTGGCTATCCACATAGAACTTGCCAGCAATGTTTTCAGAATTGTTGTCTTCGCGGTCTGCCATGGTATTGTGATGGATTGGTGAGG
>DATISV010000540.1:0-6708 GCA_035468505.1 Luteolibacter sp.
CGGGCGAGGCGGATGCCTTCGTCGCGTGAAAAACGACGACCGCGGCCGAGTTTGAGCGCCATCATGAGCAACACGGCGACCTGGCAGGTGAAGGCCTTGGTGGAGGCCACGGAAATTTCCGGGCCGGCATGGAGATAGACGCCGCGACCGGTTTCGCGGGCGATGGTGGAGCCGACGACATTGCACAAACTCATCACGAACGCGCCCTTCTGCCGCGCCTCGCGCACGGCGGCGAGCGTGTCGGCGGTTTCGCCTGACTGGGAAATGGCGACCACCAGATCGCGGCTGCCGAGGATGGGATTGCGATAGCGGAACTCGGCCGCCTGTTGCACTTCGGAGTGGATGTCGGCGAGGTCCTCGAAGGCATATTCGCCAACCAGTCCGGCATGCAATGAAGTGCCGCAGCCGACGAGCACGACGCGGCCGAGTTCGGCGAGTTCGCGCGGCGAGG
Source organism: Luteolibacter sp. (assembly GCA_035468505.1). Classification (GTDB taxonomy): domain Bacteria; phylum Verrucomicrobiota; class Verrucomicrobiia; order Verrucomicrobiales; family Akkermansiaceae; genus Luteolibacter. The sequence goes on from DATISV010000540.1 coordinate 452, forward strand.
TGCCCATGCCGGAGAGCACGGCGGAGCCGAGGTTGAAATCCAGCCGGCCGCGGATGGCGTTGGCGAGTGAATCCGGCTGCTCGTGGATTTCCTTGAGCATGAAATGATCGAATCCGCCTTTTTCAGCCGCCGCCGCATCAAGACCCAGCTCGGCGATCTCCCGGGTAACCGGCACGTTGTGCAAATCGCGGATGTCCACCGAGTCGGCGGTGACGATGGCGATGTCGTTGTCGTCGAGATAGATCACCCGCTGGGTGTGGGCGAGGATGGCGGAGGCGTCGGAGGCGATGATCGTTTCGCCTTCCCCCACACCGATCACGATCGGGCTGCCGCGGCGCGCGGTGATGATTTTCTCCGGCTCGCGGGACGATAGCACGGCGATGCCGAACGTTCCCTCGACCTGATGCAAAGCGTCGCACACGGCTTGAAAAAGATCGCCCTTGTCGCAATCGCCGATGAGATGGGCGAGTACCTCGGTGTCGGTTTCCGATAGAAACAGGTGACCCTTGCCTTCGAGCCGCGCGCGCAGGGCGCGGTAGTTTTCAATGATGCCGTTGTGGACAAGCGCGATGTCGCCGGAACGGTCGAGATGCGGATGGGCATTGACCTCGGTGGGCGGACCGTGGGTCGCCCAGCGCGTGTGGGCGATGCCGGTGGTGCAACGCTCGAAGCGGTCCACAGGCCACTCGGCTCGGGCGCGATCGCTGAGCGAGGAAACCTTGCCCGGTGACTTGGCGAGGGCGATGCGTCCGTCGTCCATCACCGCCACACCGGCGGAATCGTAACCGCGGTATTCGAGACGGCGCAGGCCGTTGATGAGGACGCTGGCCGCGTCCGCCTTGCCGATGTATCCGACGATGCCGCACATGGGGAAAGTTTGTTGGTTTTCAGTGTTCAGTTTTCAGCAACAAGGTCCTTGTTGACGATTTCGCCGGGGCGGGTGGAGGTGTTGGGCCAGAGTTTGCGGCCGGGATAGATGGCGGTGTGGATGCCGGTGTGGACGCCGTCGCCGACGATGCAGCCGAACTTGCGGCGGCCGGTGTCGATGAGTCCGCCGTTGACCATCGAGCGGTGGTTCTTGCCGTCGTGGCGGAGGTTCGAAACGATGGTGCCCGCGCCGAAGTTGACATTTTCACCGAGCACCGAATCGCCGACATAGGACAAGTGGCCGACGTTGGTTTTGGAAAGGATCAGGCAGTTCTTGATTTCGACCGCCTGCCCGATGTGGCAGTTGTCGCCGATGGATGTGTTGCCTCGGATGTAACAATTCGGGCCGATCTTGCAGTTCCCGCCGATGACCACGTTGCCCTCGATGAATACGCCGGGCAGGATGCGCGTGCCTTGGCCGAGATGAATGATCCCTTCGATCACCGCGGACGGATGAATATCGCCCTCGATGTGGTTTTCGCGCAGCGATGAAACATAACGCTCGTTGGCGGCGAGCAGGTCCCATGGATAGCGAATGAAGAACGAATGCCGGGCGACGCGGGCGGACGAAAGATCCGGCGTGCTTCCACGCCATGCCAGCGCGCTGCCGTCCGCCGCAGTCAGCGATTTGTCGCCACTGGTGGCGAACTCCGCGAATTCATCGGCATCGAGCCATGCAAGCGGATGGATGGTGATGCCGGCGGCATGTGGCAGATGATTCCGGTGCTCCGCGAGCGGAATGTTGCCGATGGGAAAATCCTCGATGCGCCGCGTCAGGGAGAGCGGTTGGCATTCGTCGCCACTGATCGTTTTCATCGTAGTATCTATCAGCCGATTTCCTCGCGGATCACGGTGGCGAAGCGGCTCACCCATTCGCGGCAGGCGTCGATGTCGCGGTGCTCGACGAGCACGCGGATTTTGTTCTCGGTCCCGGAATAACGGATCAGGTGGCGGCCGTGATCGCCGAACTCGCTGGTGGCTTCCTTCATCAATTTGCCAAGGCCCGGCAGCGAGTCGATCGGCGGTTTGGACGGCACCGGCATGTTGGCGAGCTGCGAGGGATACTCGTGCATCACGGTGGCGAGCTGGGCGAGCGTGGCATTGCGCTCGCGCATCATGCGCAGCACTTGCAGCGCGCTGAGAATGCCGTCGCCGGTGGTGGCGTGGTCGGCGAAGATGAGATGGCCGGAGTTTTCACCGCCGAACGAGTAGCCGTTTTTGCGGATGCACTCGATCACGTTGCGGTCGCCCACGGCGGTGGTTTCCACCTTGATGCCGTGGTTTTTCATCGCCTCGATCAAGCCGAGGTTGCTCATCACGGTGGCGACCAGCGTGTCTTTGCGCAGTTTCCCCTGTTCTTTCATGCCGATGGCACAGAGCGCAAGGATGCGGTCGCCACTGACCACCTGGCCGTTGGCGTCGGTGAAGATCACGCGGTCGGCGTCGCCGTCGAACGAGATGCCGAGGTCGGCGTTGTGGCGGCGGACGAGTTCGCCGGCGTGTTCCGGATGCAGCGCGCCGCAGCCGTGGTTGATGTTGAGTCCGTCGGGCTGGATGCCTGCGGTGATGACCTCCGCGCCGAGTTCCTTGAAAATGAGCGGCGCGATGAAGTAGGCGGCGCCATGCCCGCAATCGACCACCACCTTGAGGCCATGCAGCGGCACGTTGTCGGCGGTGTGTTTCGCGAACTCGATGTAGCGGCCGCGCGCGTCGTCGATGCGGTGCGCCTTGCCTATCTGGCGCGGCGGCGGAGGAGGAGGTTCGGGCTCGTCGCCGAGGATGTGGCGCTCGATGAGGTTTTCCAGTTCATCGGAGAGCTTGTAGCCGTCCGGGCCGAAGATTTTCAGGCCGTTGTCCTCATAGGGATTGTGCGAGGCGGTGATCATGATGCCGGCGGCGGTGCCCATCGATTTCGTGAGGTGGGCGACTGCGGGAGTAGGCAGCGGACCGACCATGAACACGTCCATGCCCATCGAAACGAGGCCGCTGGTCAGTGCGGTTTCGAGCATGTAGCCGGAAATCCGAGTATCCTTGCCGACCAGCACGCGGTTGCGGTTGGGGCCGGACGAACGCAACACGTTGGCCACCGCCTTGCCGGTGCGCAGGGCGACTTCCGCGGTGATCGGGAATTCGTTCACCCGGCCACGGATGCCGTCGGTACCGAAGAGTTTTCTGTCGTGGTTGGGAGTCATGGGAAAATGGAAAAAATACCGGCAAGATCGTCCGGAACGTGGATTCGGCTGCAACAAACCGACAAAGCCCAGATTTTTCCGGGCCGGATTGCGCAACGGGACGATGGCTGAATCACAAAAAAAGACGCCGTTCTTATCTCCTTTCCGGGATTCCCGATCAAGCCGCATTTCCGCGCGTTCGCGTAATGGTCAGGCGAGCACGGCGCTACTCTTGGTGTCGGCGGGCGGGGGATGACGGTTTTATGAAAAAAATTGTCCGCTGCCGGGGATGGCGGGGTGTTACAAGGCAACAGGACATGCAGGAAACCGACAGCCACCTACTCACCCGCTTCGCCAGCCATCGCGATGAAGCCGCGTTCGGCGAGCTGACCGCCCGCTATCTCGGACTCATCTATCACGTCGCGCTGCGTCGCACCGGCGACCGGCAGATGGCCGGGGAAGTCAGCCAGAACGTGCTCTGCGCGGTGGCCCGCAAGGCGGCGGCGCTGGCGAGGCATCCCGACCGGCTGCCGGCCTGGCTCCACCGCGCCACGCTCTTCGAATCCAGCAAAGCCATGCGCTCCGAAGCCTCCCACCAACGCCGGAAACAGCTCGTCCATCCTGACGCGATCACATCCACCGCCGATGCCGATCCCGCCGCATGGAATGCCGCCATGCCCTTGCTCGATCTCGCGCTCGACCGCCTGCCGGATGCCGACCGCCGCATCGTGCTCCGACATTATTTCGAGGGAAAATCCTTCAACCAGATCGGCGCGGAAGTTTCGCGCCCGGCGGCCACCGTGCAAAAGCAATGCCGCCGCGCCCTCGACAAACTCGCCCGCATCCTGCGTGGCAAGGGGGTGACGCTGTCTGTTGCCACATTGGCATCCGGGCTCGCCGTCCAATCCGCCAAGGCCGCGCCGACGGCATTGTTGAAATCCGCCGCTGCCAAGGCGCTCGCCGGAGCCGCCACCTACTCCACCACCTCACTCACCTTGTTCATGGCCATGAAATCCAAAGTCACCCTGCCCATCGCTCTGCTCCTGCTTCTCTCCCCGCTGGGATTGCAGCAGCTCGCCATTTCCCGCGCCGCCGCGCACAACAACCACCTTCGCGAGACAGTCGCGGCAAGGGAACCCGCCGCCCGCAGAACATCCGCCACGCCGATTCTACGCAGCGTGAGCGCGGGACAAAAACGGATCACCATCGACATGCTCCGGCGCGCGCAGGAAGAGGCCGACCGATCCACACTCAAACGAATCGAGTTCGAGGAAATGATTGCCCGTCTCAGTGCTGAGGAACTCGAAACGCTGATTCCCCAGATTTTCATCCAGCCCGGCCCGTGGGATGGAAGAAACAGTCTGCTTCGCATGCTTGTGACAACTCTGGCGAAGATCGATCCCGGACTCGCCGTCCGCACAGCCTGCTCGGCGGTGCCTCAGAAACCACTGGTTCTGAACGCCGGCGTGGAAAAAGCGCTCTATCAGTGGACAAGCACGGCGCCCGAAGCTGCCGTCGCATGGCTCAAAGAGCTTGAATCCACACTTCCCGGGGAGAGCTGGCAAGGCTTCAGGCAGTATCAGGCGGCCGTGGCCGCCCAGCTCATCGTCGCTGATTCGCCGCTTGCCCGTGAGGTCATCATGTTGTCGGAACAAACTTATCCTGGTTACGTCATTCGCGACGCGATCGGCATGGTGAATGATCGATCATTGGGCCGCGAAGCCGGCGCTGATTTCATGGCTGACGCGTTTTCCAAATTTCTTCCATGGATCCGCGAATTCATTCCCGAAGAACGTTCGCAAAGCAAGATGGGCCTGGAGCGCCGCGACGTCATCGGTGGTTTTCTCTTCGGAGCTGAATGGAGAGCCCTCGAAAGCCCGCTCCCGGGCAGGCTCATGGAAACCGTGGATCTCCTACCAGCCGAGCGCCACATCATCGCCGAATCCCATGCGAAGGCGATGCTCGGCACGCTTTACAACACCCGCCCCAAGCCGGACCGGGCCAAGGTAGAAAACGCCGTCCGCGACTGGCTGGACACCCACCTGCCGGAGGCGGCGGATGAAATCTTCGGGCAATCGCTCTCCATCATCACGGAGCGGGAGAAGCGGCAGATCGAATTAGCATTGAAGAACCTCACTGACCGCGAAGTCATCCGCGACATCGACATCATCCAGAATCTCGAACGCCGCGATTTTAGTGAGTTTCCCGAGTTCCTTCCCCAAGCGCTCGAACATGCAGGACGGATCAAAAACCCCGCCAAACGCGCTGAAATGATCAACCAACTCCAGAAACCCACCCGATGAAAACCACGATCATCCTCGTTCTAACAGCGGTCGCCGTTGCCGCTTTCGCCTTTCACAGGCAAGGCCGTCTCATGGAGTTGAAGGAAGAAACCCGCATGCTGGAACGCAAGTCATCGGTTTCTCCATCGACCCGCGCCAGACAAGAACCGGTCGTCGAACAACCGGACGCGCCTGCCGCACAGGTGGAACTCGTTTCCGAGACGATGGTGGAAGCATTCATCGCATTCCAGACCCGTGGCCGCAGTAGAGATCCGGAAATGGCGGAACGCATGAAGCGGCTTCTGCTCGCGGCCAAGGATCTGTCCGCGCGGGACATGGCAAAGGTGATGAACACACTGTTCACTGACGCCCGCCTCGCCGGTATCGAGCGCGATGAGATCATCCAGGCATGCCGCGAAATCATGGGCGGAACGGCGCCCTTCGCCTGGCGGGAATACCTCATCTCCCACCGCGAACTGCCGGATTGGCAGAAGCTATTCGAAGCCGCCACCAGGCAATGCATGGTGGCGGATTCCAAACGCACCCTCGAATTGATCGAACAGGAATCGGCCCGCGGAAATCCCGAGGTCGCCACCACTAACATGCGCCAGAGCGTGCTGCTGGCACTCGCCGCCAGCGATCCAGACAAGATGCTCGCCCGTGCGGTTTCACCTGCATTCACTGCCGATCCCGACGCGCTCGCCCACATCGGCGGCTTCGTCGATGACCAACTCAAAAAACCTGCCGATCACCAGAGGTTCCTCGATGCTCTTCGCAGGGCTCAGGAAAAGAATCCCTCGGCGATGCTGGACAAGATCCGCGAGGATTACGTCCGGGAAATGAGCAACCAACTTGCGGCGTGGCCGTTCGAGGAGAT
>DATISV010000541.1:0-3184 GCA_035468505.1 Luteolibacter sp.
GAAGTCCGTCCCCAGAGGTGAGGAGTCCGTCCCCTGAGGTGAGTGAGTCCGTCACTTGGTGTGAGGAAGTCCTTCCCTTGGGGTGAGGCGTCCGTCACTTGGGGTGAGGCGTCCGTCACTTGGGGTGAGGAAGTCCATCACTTGGGGTGAGGAGGTCCATCACTTGGGGTGAGGAAGTCCATCACATGGGGTGAGGAAGTCCATCCCCTGAGGCGAGGAGTCCGTCCCCTAGGGTGAGGGAGTCCTATTCATGGATTGTGGATCATGTGGCCGATTCCAAAGCCCGGCTCTGTCCGCCACAGACACGGACGCCCTGCACGCTTTCCCAGGGCCATCCAGCCATGGATGGGCAACCGCAGATGGACGCAGATGAAGGATAAATGAAAATCGCTGGAATGGGGAAAAGTGCATCATTCAATTGGGCGACCTCCTCAACACAGACGGGAACTCCACGATTTCTTCCCAGTTTGCGTTCATTCCCGTTCATCTGCGGTTCATTTTCTTCTGTTTACGGATTCTTTGCGCCCGGACTTGATCACCCTGCGCGATTTTCCCCTCCCCCGGTCTTGCCAGTGGCGGACCGGTCGTTTAAGCCCGCCGCCTATGGCTGACCAACGCGTGCTCGTTTCCGACCCGATCTCCGACAAGGGCGTGGACGCCCTCCGCAACGCGCCGGGGATTTCCGTGGATGTGAACACCGGCCTCAAGCCGGAGGAGTTGCTGAAAATCATCGGCGATTACCACGGACTGGTGGTGCGTTCGCAGACGAAAGTGACGCCGGAAGTTTTCGCCGCGGCGAAGAACCTCAAGGTGATCGGCCGCGCCGGCGTGGGTGTGGACAACATCGACCGCAACGCCGCCACCGACCACGGCGTGGTGGTGATGAACACGCCGAGCGGCAACACGATTTCCACCGCCGAGCACGCGTTCACGCTGATGCTCGCGCTGGCCCGCAACATCCCGCAGGCGCACGCCTCGATGGTTTCCGGAAAATGGGACCGCAAGACGTTCCAGGGCGTCGAGATGAACGGCAAGCGCCTCGCCATCCTGGGCATGGGCCGGATCGGCACCGAGTTCGCCAAGCGCGCCCAGGCTTTCGGCATGACGGTCGTCGCCTTCGATCCGTTCCTGACCGCCGCCCGCGCGCAATCGCTCAAGGTGGAACTCGCCGAAACGCCCGACGAGGCGCTCAAGGGCGCGGACGCCGTCACGCTGCACGTGCCGCTCACCCCGGAGACCCAACACATCCTCAACGACAGCCGCATCCGCCTGATGAACCGCGGCGCGCTGATCGTGAACTGCGCGCGCGGCGGGCTGGTCGATGAGGCCGCCGCCAAGGCGCTGCTCGACGAGGGCCACCTCGCCGGCATCGCGCTCGATGTCTATGAAACCGAGCCGCCGCCCGCGGATTTCCCGCTGTTTGCCGCACCGAAGGCCGTCTTCACCCCGCACCTCGGGGCGTCCACGGCGGAGGCGCAGGAAAACGTCGGCATCGAGGTGGCGCAGCAGGTGCGCGATTACCTCGTCACCGGCGAGATCCGCAACGCGGTGAACATGCCGAACCTCGACAGCCGCACGCTCGAAAGCGTGGGCCCCTACCTCGACCTCGCCAACTCGCTCGGCAAGCTGCTCTCGCGAATCGCCCCGGCGCAGTGCGACGCCATCCGCGTCTCCTACCTCGGCCCGGTGTCCGAACTCGACACCGAACTGATCACCCGCCGCGTTCTAACTGGCTACCTCGCCGCCGCCCACGACGAGGCGCAGGTCAATTTGGTCAACGCGCCCGCCGTCGCGAAGTCGCTCGGCCTGCAAGTGAGCGAATCCACCGTCGCGCTGGCCACCAACTGCACCGAGCTGATCGAGGTTTCCGCCATCAAGGGCGACGAAACCTGCACCGTGGCCGGCACCTTCTACGGCAAGTCGCCGCGCATCGTGCACATCGCCGGCCACTACGTGGAAACCGCGCCCACCGGCCGCTTCCTGTTCGTGGAAAACGACGACCGCCCGGGCGTGGTCGGCCTGATCGGCACCACACTCGGCGAGGCCTCGGTCAACATCGCCAACATGGCGCTGAGCCGCGACCCCGGCCAGAAGCGCGCGGTCACCGTGATCGAGGTCGATACCGAGCCGCCCGCCGCGATGCTCGAAAGACTCCGCGCGCAACCCGGCATCATCCGCGTGCTGAGCTTCGAGTTGTAAGCAGTCCAGCCGGTGTGGGCGTTCGCTGTTTCATCCGGAGAGGCCGGTCATACATGCCGCACACAAAGCTCATGAACTCAAATTCCGCATTTGAAACCACGGATTACACGGATTTTTGATGAGTTATGAAATTCCGATTTCTCTCCATACAATCCGTGAAAATCCGTGCAATCCGTGGTTAAAAATCATCATTCGAACCCTGCAACCGCGGATTCCAGGTTCAACCGGTGGATTTTCGGGTCATCTCGAAATCCCAATGCCGCGGCAGTTCCCAGAGCTGCAAACGCTCCGCGAGCGCGGCCTTGAGGGCGGCCGGCGAGGTGCCGGGCGGGAGTTTCACGCGGGCGGCGATTTCCTGATGGCGTTCGGGGTCGGCGCTTGGCACTCCCCTCACCCGCGCGCTTGCGGCAAGGCCGGTGGCCATGATCGCGGCCTCCACTTTCGCGGGGCTCACCTTGCGTCCCGCCACGTTGATCGCACCGTCCAGGGTGGCTGTTAGATGGAGCAGTCCGTTTGCATCGGAAAATCCGATGTCGCGCGTGAGATGCACGCCGTTGCCGGTCACATCGTCGGGCCGCGGTTCGTCGTAGCCCATTGCGACCGCGTCACTGGTCACCCGCAGGCGGCCGTCCGGATCGGGTGCGACTTTCACGCCGGGCAAGGGCGTTCCTAGAATGCCGGCGGAGCCGCGCGGGACGTGGCTGTCATCCCAGGCGATGGCACCGCATTCGCTGGCACCGTAGAAATTGTGGATCTTGAGGCCGCATGATTCGAACACCTCGCGTTCGAGTTCCAATGACAGCGGCGCGCTCGCGGAAATCGCGAGGCAAGATGTGTTTGTTAGAATTCCGGCGCGGTGCCATGCCCGCCACATCGACGGCACGGCCGGCAGGACCGGCGAATCATGCATCCACAGCGCTTCCTCCACCACCCGCGGGTAGGGCACCGCAAGCAGGTGCGCGGGCACGCCGCACAGCAGCAGGGG
>DATISV010000542.1:0-2985 GCA_035468505.1 Luteolibacter sp.
CTGCCGTATTTCACATCAAGCACCAGCCGGTCGAGCGACTCGGCGAGTTTCTTCGACATGATTGAAGCGGTGATCAGCGGGATCGACGGCACGGTGCCCGTGACATCGCGGAGCGAGTAAAGTTTGCGGTCGGCCGGACAGAATAGCTCCGTCTGCCCCATCATGACGACGCCGATTTTTTTCAACTGCGCAGCGGCCTCTTCCAGGTCGAGTTGCACGTTGAATCCGGGGATCGTCTCCAGTTTGTCGAGCGTGCCACCGGTGATGCCGAGGCCGCGGCCGGAAACCATCGGCACGCGGCAGCCGGCGCAAGCGACGAGCGGCGCGAGAACCAGTGAGACTTTGTCGCCGATACCACCGGTCGAATGCTTGTCCACCACCGGCGGCCCGGCGGGGTGTTGGAAACGGTCGCCGCTGTCCATCATCGCGCGGGTCAGCGCGGCGGTCTCGGCGGCGGTCATGCCCTTGAAAAACACCGCCATCGCGAAGGCCGACATCTGGTAATCCGGCACCTCGCCGGAGGTGTAGCCGGCGACGAGCTTCCCGATTTCGCGGGCGGTCAATTCCTCGCCATCGCGCTTGCGGGAAATAAGTGTGGGAACGTGCATGACTGTGGCTTTGCCGTGAATGCTAGGCCATGAGCCATTTACCCTCCAAGCGGATTCATCCGCCACGGCGAAACCCGGGATGACAGAACCGTTTTCTCGCGCCCGTTATGATCGACGATGCATGCCTTGTTGAAGATCTCCAGTTTGATGTGCCTGATTTCCACCGCACCGGTCTGGGCGGACAAGCCGGCGCAAAACGAGCCCTACACCCCGCCGGCGGATACACGCGGCCCGTGGGCGATCGTGCCGGATCCCGCGCTGCCGGACGTGCTGATCCTGGGCGACTCCATCTCGATCGCCTACACGCGGCCGGTGAGGAAGCTGCTGGAAGGCAAGGCCAACGTGTTCCGCCCGATGCGCCCGGACGGCCGCGGACCGGACAACTGCGGCGACACCACCATCGGCCTCGCGAAAATCGACACCTGGCTCGGCGGCCGCGAGTGGGAGCTGATCCATTTCAACTGGGGCTTGTGGGACCTTTGCTACCGCCACCCGGAATCGAAGGAACAAGGCAAGCGCGACAAGGTGAACGGCACGCTTTCCACCGCGCCGGAGGATTACGAACGCAATCTCGAAAAACTGGTGACCCGCCTCAAGGCCACCGGCGCCAAGCTCGTCTGGGCCAGCACCACCGCGGTGCCCGGGGGCGAGGTCGGCCGCTTCGTGGGCGACGATGCCAAATACAACGCCATCGCCGAGCGCGTGATGGACCGCCACGAGATTCCGATCAACGACCTGTATGCCGTCAGCAAGGCGTTTCCCGCAGATCATTTCGTCGGCCCGGGCGACGTCCATTTCACTGGCGAGGGCAGTGCCAAGCTTGCCGCGCGGGTCGCCGCGGAAATCCGCGGGGTGTTGAAAAAAGCAGACAACTGAGGGTTGGCTCCGGGGGTTGCAGCACGGCGATTTCACAGCTCCGTTTTTGCCCCCTTGCGCGCGGCGGGTTCCGCTCTAGCTTGGCGCGCCATGTCCCGCCGCAAGATCGTGCTCCAGGCCCTCGCCGTGCTCGCCATCGTATGGGCGGCGGTGGCTGGCGTGCGGGGGTATGCCGGATCGAAAAAAGTCACCGCCGAGCGGCTTGAGGAACGGATCGCCGCGACCCGCTTCGACGATTGGTCGGAACAGGAAAACCCGCCCGCTGGCCCCGAGGCGAAGCGCCGGGAAAAGGAAATCCGCGGGATCGCCGGCATGGTGAACCGCCTCGACTTCCGCGAGCGCGAACGCAACCGCCACAGCCGCACCACCGAGGAGTTCTTCCAAAAGCTCAGCCCGCGCGAAAAATCGCTCTTTGTCGATCTCACCGTGATGGAGTCGATGAACCGCTTCATGGAGGCGCTCGACGCCATGCCGCCCGAGCAGCGTCGGAACTTCGTCGAGCAAGGCTTGCGCGAGGTCGAGCAAGGGCGGACCGAGGAGGATATCGCCCGCGCCCGCGAACTCGATCCCGAGCTGCTCGACAAGATCAGCCGCGAGGGCATGCGCGCGTATTTCGAAAAGTCCGGCGCGCAGACGAAACTCGATCTCGCTCCGCTGATGGAGGCGGTCAACGAAACCATGCAGGGGCTGCGCGGCAACGAATTCGGCCCCCGCACACAGTGATGAAACCGCGCGGCTTCACCCTCACCGAGTTGTTGATCACGCTGGCGGTGGTTGCCGCGCTGGCGGGCGTGGCCTATCCTGTGGGCCGCTCGATGCTGGCGAAATCGCGCGAGGCCGCCTGCCATGGCCAGCTCCGCTCGCTCGGCGTGGCGCTCCAGGGGTATCTGCAGGACCACCAGCAGACGCTTCCGGATATAAACGCCGGCCGCAGTTCGCGCGACGAGGATGTCGCGGTTTTGGAAACCGTGCTGCTACCCTACCTGGAATCACAGGAAGCCTTCAAGTGCCCGCAGGACCGCGAGGAATATATCAGCTCCGGGTCGAGTTATGCGTGGAACTCGATGATTAGCGGGCAGCGGATCACACAACTGGAATTTTTAAGAATCGATGAAAACCGGACGCAGCAAATTCCGCTCATCTTCGACAAGGAGTCGTGGCATCCCTCCGGCGCCAACATCCTCTACGCCGACATGACCTCCGCCAACCAGCTTCGCTTCACCGCCGGAAACTGACCGCCATGCTCGAAATCCGCGGCCTCCTCAAGTCGTTCGCCGGCAAGCCCGCGCTGCGCGACGTTTCCTTCAACGTCGCCCGCGGCGAGATCCACGGGCTGTTAGGGCACAATGGCGCGGGCAAGAGCACCACGCTCGGCATCATCCTCGGCATGGTCATGCCGGACGCCGGCGATGTCACCATCGGCGGCGTTTCCGTCCTAACCGACCGCTCGCGCGCGCTGCGCAAGGCGGGCGCGATATTCGAGGCACCCGCGTTTTACGAA
>DATISV010000543.1:0-5102 GCA_035468505.1 Luteolibacter sp.
GCCACAACAGCACGAAGATGTCCATCACCGGCACCGCATGCAGCAGTCCGGGCCGCTCCGGCAGATGGGTTTCCAGTTTCAATGCGTGTGTTCCTGCTTCGCTTTTCCCGGTTTCCTCCCCGCCGTCACCTCGCCGCGGAACGGCGCGAACTCGACCTCCTCGCGCGCGTCGGCGATCAGGTTGACGATTTCGATCCCCGCCCGCTCGATGCGGTGGATCAAGCGCTTCGCACGGCCGAGGAAATAGAGGTAAAACAGATACATCGGCACCGCCACCGCCAGCCCCACCACCGAGGTGATGAGCGCGGTGAACACCCCGGCGGTCAGTTCCGCCGGACCGGTGAATCCGCCTTGCTCGCCGACGCGCTGGAACGTCTCCAGCATTCCGAGCAGGGTGCCGAGCATGCCGACCAGCGGCGCGAGCAAGGACACCCCCAGGATGGCGCGGATGTTGTTTTCAATGCGTGGCACCTCCAACTGCCCGGCCTCGCGGGTCACATCGCGCAGGTCCGCGCGGTCGAGGTAATAGCGCAGCAGCGCGGCATGGGCCACCCGCGCCACCGGCCCCGGCGCGCGCGCCGCCTCGTGCAAGGCCTCTGCAAACGCCCTGCGGCGCACGTGATGCGCCAGCCCCACCAGCAGGTCGCCCACGTTGATGCGCGCGCGGTGGAAGAAAAACAGGCGCTCGACCACGCACACCGAGCCAATGAACGCCAAGCCCAGCAACACCCAGACCAACGGTCCGCCGCGTTCGATCAGGCCCGAAGGCTCCATCAATGCCAGTATCATGCGCCGCGAGGCTAAAACCCGCCCGCAACGACTGGCGAGCACCAAAAAGCCGCCGGAGCGGGTTGGAGCAGCGCGCGGGCGGCACGCTTGACCGCATGACCCGCCGGTGATAACTATCTTTTGATGACCACCACCGCCAAAGTATTCGCCAGTGGACGCAGCCAGGCGATCCGCTTGCCGAAAGAGTTCCGGGTTTCCGGCAAAGAGGTGCGGCTCACCCGCGTGCCGGGTGGCATCCTGATCAGCGAGGGCGACCCATGGGCGGCTTTCGAGGAAGGATGCCGCCATCTGGGCGACGACTTCTTCGAGACACTCGAACGGCGCGACCGCAAGACGCCGCAGCACCGGGACTTCAACGCCGGACTGCCATGATCCGTTTGTTGGACACGGACACCTTTATTCTGTTGCTGCGAGGCACCGCCTTGGTCCGGCCACGCACCGCCAGGGAGAAAAGCGTGGCGGCGTCAGCCAGGCGCATCCGCGACCGCTGCCGCAAGGAAACCGCCGATGGCTGGCGTGTCGGGCTCTCTGCCATTACTTTGGCCGAATTGGAATACGGTCTGCACGCGTGTGGTCGCTACGAAGAAAAGCGTCCGGCTCTGCAACGCGTGCTGCTGCCTTTCGAGCACTTCGCCTTCGAACCGGTCGATTGTGTGCATCACTACGGACGGATCCGCGCCGCGCTGGAGAAGTCCGGGAAAACCATCGGCCCGCTCGACATGCTTATCGCCGCCCATGCCCTCGCACTGGATGCCACCCTCATCACCCACAACACGCGCGAATTCCGCCGCGTGCCCGACCTGGGCGTGGAGGATTGGGCGTGATCCATGACGGGTATTGATCCCAGGACCATGCGCCAAATGTTGGACCTGAGTTGTAGGGTCATTCCAATCCCGTTGGGATTTTTGGTGATGATATGACGATGAAGCCGGGACAAAATATTCCGGCTATATCAAGCCGTCTCGATCCTCACCAGCAAATCATCGCTGTCCACCTGCTCGCCCTTTTTCACCAGGACTTCGGCGATAGTGCCATCTGCGGAAGCTGAAACGGTGGTGAGCATTTTCATGGCTTCGAGGACGATGAGTTTGTCGCCGGCCTTGACTTCCTGGCCGGTGGAGACGGCGACTTCGGTAACCATGCCGGGCATCGGGGCACAGGCGTGGGCGGGGTTGTTGGGATCGCCCTTGGCGCGGGTGGCGGTGGCGGCGGACTTGAGCGACTTGTCGGCGACGATCGATTCGCGCGGCATGCCGTTGAGTTCGTAGAACAGGGTGCGTCGTCCGGCGCTGTCGGCTTCGCCGATGGAGATGAGCTTGATGATGAGGATCTTGCCGGGATCGATCTCGACCTCGATTTCCTCGCCGGGCTGGAGACCGTAGAAGAAGGCGGGAGTGGGAAGGACGGAGAGGTCGTCGTATTGGTTGATGAAGTCCGTGAAACCGGAAAAGACCTGCGGATACATCAGGTGCGAGTAGAGGTCGTCGTCATCGGCGGGGCGGCCGAGTTTTGCGGTGAGTTCCTCGCGGGTCGCGGCGAGATCCATGGGTTCGGCGAGTTCGCCGGGGCGCTTGGTGGTGGCCTTCTTGTTGCCGAGCACGACCTTCTGCACATCCGCAGGCCAGCCTCCGTCGGGTTGGCCGAGGCCGCCGGAGAGCATGTCGATCACGCTTTCCGGGAAGTCGATGCTGCCGGGTTTGAGCTTCGGCACGTCGGCCGCCTTGATGCCGCGGGTGACGAGGAACATGCACATGTCACCGACGACCTTGGACGAAGGCGTGACTTTCACGATGTCGCCGAAGAGCTGGTTCACCTCGGCGTAGGTGCGGGCGATTTCGCGCCAGCGGTGTCCGAGTCCCATGGCGTTGGCCTGCTCGCGGAGGTTGGTGTATTGGCCGCCGGGCATTTCGTGTTCGTAAACCTCGGCGGTGCCGGCGCGCGGGGCGGAGTCGAAGGGTTTGTAGAATCCGAGCACTTCCTCCCAGTAGTCGGAGAGTTCGTTGAGCGAGTCAAAGTCGAGGCCGGGGTCGCGTTCGGTCTTGGCGAGCGCTGCGGACACGGAGTTGAGGTTCGGCTGCGAGGTGGAGCCGGACATCGAGGCGATGGCGAGGTCCACGATGTCCACGCCGGCGTTGCATGCGGCGAGCACCGAGGCGGCGTTGAGGCCGGAGGTGTCGTGGGTGTGGAAGTGGATGGGGATGCCGATTTCCTGCTTGAGCGCGGTGACGAGCTTGCGGGCGGCAAGCGGTTTGCAGAGGCCGGCCATGTCCTTGATGGCGAGGATGTGCGCGCCCATCTTTTCGACCTCCTTCGCTTTCGAGATATAATATTCGAGCGAATACTTGTCGCGCTTCTCGTCGTTGATGTCGCCGGTGTAGCAGATGGCGGCTTCGCAAAGCACTTTGCCATGATCGCGCGCGGCTTCCATCGCCACCTGCATGTTGGGCAGGTAGTTGAGCGAATCGAAGATGCGGAAGATGTCCATGCCCGAGTCCGCCGCGTGTTTCACGAATCCGGCGACCACGTTGTCCGGGTAGTTCGAGTAACCGACCGCGTTAGAGCCGCGGAAGAGCATCTGGAAGCAGAGGTTCGGGATTTTATCGCGCAGGCGACGCAGGCGTTCCCACGGGCACTCGTGGAGGAAGCGCATCGAGGTGTCGAAGGTGGCACCGCCCCACATTTCCAGCGAGAAGAGCTGAGGCACGCGGTGGGCCATGGCCTCGGCGACGCGCAGCATGTCATAAGTGCGCATGCGGGTGGCGATGAGCGACTGGTGGGCGTCGCGCAAGGTGGTGTCGGTGATCAGCAGGCGCTTCTCGGCGAGGATCCATTTGCAGAATTCCTCGGGGCCTTTTTCCAACAGGATATCACGCGAACCCTGCGGCACCTTCGCCTGGTGCTCGATGATGAGTGAGTCGGGAACGTGCGCGCGCGGCATCATGGTTTCGGGTTTCCAGCCTTTGGCGGTGGAATTGCCGTTGACCGTGATGTCGGAGAGATACGCCAAGGTGCGGGTGGCGCGGTCGCGGCGGATGCGGAACTGAAACAGTTCGGTCTTGGTATCGATGAGCTTGGTGTGCGCCTGGCCGGAGCGGAACGTTTCGTCGGCGATGACGTTTTCGAGGAACGGGATGTTGGTTTTCACCCCGCGGATGCGGAACTCGCGCAGCGCGCGGTCCATGCGCTGGCAGGCCATCGGAAAATCGCGGCCCATGGCGGTGATCTTCACCAGCATCGAGTCATAGTAGGGCGTGACGACCGAGCCGGCGTCGCCGGTGGCGGCATCGAGACGGATGCCGAAGCCGGCGGCCGAGCGGTAATTGAGGATGCGGCCGTAGTCCGGCGAGAAATTCTTTTCCGGATCCTCGGTGGTGACGCGGCACTGGATGGCGTAGCCGATGCACGGGATTTTTTCCTGCGGCGGAATGGCGACTTCGGTGCCGTGGAGGTCTTCGCCCTGGGCGATGAGGATCTGCGAGCGGACGAGGTCGATGCCGGTTACGCATTCGGTGACCGTGTGCTCGACCTGGATGCGCGGGTTCATCTCGATGAAGAACCAGTCGTTCTGGTCCATGTCGTAGAGGAACTCGACGGTGCCCGCGTTGTTGTAGCCGATGCCCTTGGCGAGGGCGACGGCGGCATCACATAACTCCCTGCGGACTTTCGGATCGAGATGCATCGCGGGCGCGACTTCGACGACTTTCTGATAGCGGCGCTGCACCGAGCAATCGCGCTCGTGAAGGTGGACGACGTTGCCGTGCTGGTCGCCGAGCACCTGCACTTCGATGTGTTTGGCGCGGGAGATATAACGTTCGAGGAAGACGGCGGGATTGCCGAATGCCTTTTCGGCCTCGCTTTGCGCTTCGGCGAGGAGTCCCGCGAGTTGCGACGGTTTTTCCACCACGCGCATGCCGCGGCCGCCGCCGCCGAAGGCCGCCTTGATGATGAGCGGGAAGCCGATCTGCTGGGCGACGGTGATGGCCTCGTCGGGATCGCTGATGGGGTTTTCCGTGCCAGGCAGCGTGGGCACGTTGAACTTGTGGGCGAGCGTGCGGGCGGCGGTTTTGTCGCCCATGTTTTCCAACAGCTCGGGCGAGGGCCCGATGAACGTGATGCCCTCGCGCGCGCAGGCGCGGGCGAAGGCGGCGTTTTCCGAAAGGAAACCGTAGCCCGGATGGATCATTGTGACGCCCTTCTGCTTGGCGAGAGCGACGATGCCTTCGACGTCGAGATACGCGCCGACCGGGCCCTTGTTCGCATCCAGCGGGTAGGCTTCATCGGCCTTGAAGCGGTGGATCGAGAAGCGGTCTTCC
>DATISV010000544.1:0-1894 GCA_035468505.1 Luteolibacter sp.
GCCGCCGATGAGTGCGCCGTCGATGTCCGGGCAGGCCATGAGTTCCGCGGCATTTCCGGGTTTCACGCTGCCGCCGTATTGGATGCGGATGCGTGCGGCGGTGTCAGCGCCGTAAAGTTCCGCCACCAGAGAGCGGACGAAGGCGTGGGCATCCTGCGCTTGTTGCGAACTGGCGGTGACGCCGGTGCCGATGGCCCAGACGGGCTCGTAGGCGATTACGGTTTCCAACAAATCCTTTTCGGAAATGTCCTTGAGACCGTCGGTCACCTGGGTGCGGAGCACGGTTTCGAGCATGCCGCCCTCGCGCTCGGCCAGTGTCTCGCCAATGCAGAAGATCGGTTTCAGGTTCGCCTCGCGGGCCTTCTTGATCTTGGCGTTGATGACCGCATCGGTCTCGCCGTAGATCGAGCGGCGCTCACTGTGTCCGATGATCACGTAGTGAACGTAAAACTCGCGCAGCATCAGCACGCTCACCTCGCCGGTGTAGGCGCCGTTGTCGAACTGCGAGCAGTTCTGCGCCGCGATCTGGATGGCGTGGGCGTTCTGCACGGCGTTCGCATTGTGCAGCATGTCGGCCAGTTTCGGCAGCGAGACGAACGGCGGGGCGATGACGATTTCACAGGGGAAATCCTGCCCTTGGAGCTTGGACAGGAAACTCTTCACGAAGTCCTCCGTTTCGGAGGCTCCCTTGTTCATTTTCCAGTTGGCGGCGAAGATCGGCTTGCGGTTCATGTGGGTGGTCTTGGGTTGGGAGGAGATAGGTGAAATCGTTCAGGCATCGCTGAGCGCGGCCACGCCCGGCAGTGCCTTGCCTTCGAGGAATTCGAGACTCGCGCCGCCCCCGGTGGAGCAGTGGGTGACCTTGTCAGCGACGCCGAATTTTTTCGCCGCGGTGGCGGTGTCGCCGCCGCCGACCACGCTGATGGCACCGGCCGCGGTGGCTTCGGCCACGGCAGCCGCCATCGCCTTGGTGGCACCGGCGAATTTCTCGAACTCGAACACGCCCGCCGGACCGTTCCAGACGATGGTCTTCGAGGACAGGATCGCGTCGCGGTAGAGCTTGATCGATTCCGGTCCGGCATCGAGGCCTTCCCAGCCGTCGGGGATGCCGCTTTCGAGCGTGGCCGGCTGGGTGTTGGCATCGGCGCTGAAACTGTCGGCGCAGACGAAGTCCACCGGGAAAATGAGTTCCACGCCGCGCTCCTTGGCCTTGGCTTCGAGTTCGCCGACGATGCCGGCACCGACTTCGTCGAACAGCGAAGAACCGATCGTCATGCCGCGGTTCACTTTGAGAAACGTGTAGGCCATGCCGCCGCCGATGATGATCTTGTCGGCCTTTTCGAGCAGGTTGTGGATGAGCGGAATCTTGTCGGCGATCTTGGCTCCGCCGAGAATGGCGAGCAACGGGCGCTGGGGATGGTCGAGAACCGCGCCGAAGGCATCGAGTTCCGCCTGCATCAGGAAACCGGCGGCCTTTTGCGGCAGGTCCACGCCGACCATCGAGCTGTGCGCGCGGTGCGCGGTGCCGAAGGCGTCGTTCAAAAACACGTCGCCAAGCTTGGTGAGGCTGGCGCGGAAGGCGGCGACTTTTTCCGGATCGGCCTTGGTCGAGCTGCCGTCCTCGTTTTTCGCCTTGCCCTCCTCCTCGATATGGAAACGCAGGTTTTCGAGCAGGACCACGTCACCGGGATTCAGTTTGTCCGGCGCACAGGCAGCCTCCACTTCGGGGCCGGCGCAGTCGTTTAGAAAGGTAACCGGCTTGTCCAAAAGCTTGGAAAGTTCCTCCGCCACCGGCTTGAGCGTGAATTTCTCAACCCGCTGGCCGTTCGGCCGGCCGAGGTGCGACATGAGGACGACGGCCGCGCCCTTTTCCAAGGCGTAGCGGATGGTCGGC
>DATISV010000545.1:0-6203 GCA_035468505.1 Luteolibacter sp.
CCTGATCGTGCCGCTGCCGCCCGACCATCCCGAGCGCGCTTTTTTCGAGGCCACCGGCCGCGGTTGCCCGGTGCATCACAGTCTCCATCCGGACATCGAGGTGGTGATGGACTGGCAGTGGACCGGCTGACCCGCCCCCGGGGTTGACGCGGCGGCCCGCGTGGCTACAGCTATGCGCCATGCAAGCCGACAACGATCCGCAAGACCCCGCCGAAGCGCCTGAAAACGTGGAAAATCCGGCCGCAGACCCGCAGCCCGCGGCCGCGGAAACGCCGGAACTCGACCCGTGGGAGGAACTCGAGGCCGACGTGGCGAAGTGGAAGGAACTCTCGCTGCGCACCGCCGCGGAAATGGACAACCTGCGCAAACGCACCGCCCGCGAGCGCGAGGAGGCGATCCGCTATGCCAACCAGCGGCTGCTCGAGGAACTGCTGCCGGTGATCGACAACTTCGAGATGGGCATGCAGGCCGCCTCGCAGGACACCTCGTCGATGATTTACATCGGCATGGACATGGTCCGCCGCCAGCTCAACGAGTTCCTCAGCGCGCAAGGCGTCGAGGAAATCGACACCAGCGGACAGTTCGATCCCAACCTGCACGAAGCCGTCGCCCAGGAAGACTGCGCGAAGGGCGATGAGGGCCGCATCCTGCGCGTCACCCGCAAGGGCTACAAACTCCGCGACCGCCTGCTGCGTCCGGCCAGCGTGGTCGTTTCCAAACTGCCAACCGATGCCCCCGCGGAAGGAGGCGACGCGTAAGTTACATGTCCGCCAAACGCGACTATTACGAAGTGCTCGGCGTTTCGCGCGACGCGAGCGCCGATGAAATCAAGAAGGCCTACCGCAAACTCGCGGTGAAATTCCACCCGGACAAGAATCCGGGCGACCACACCGCCGAGGAGAAATTCAAGGAACTCGGCGAGGCCTACGAAGCGCTCAGCGACGCGGACAAGCGCGCCGCCTATGACCGCTATGGCCATGCCGCTTTCAATGGTGCCGGTGGCGGATCGCGCGGCGGGTTCCACGACCCGATGGACATCTTCTCGCAGATCTTCGGCGGCGGTTTCGAGGAGTTCTTCGGCGGTGGCGGCGGCGGACGCCGCAGAGGCTCCGGCCAGCAGCGCGGTTCCGATCTCCGCTACGACCTTGAAATCACGCTCGAGGAAGCCGCGCGCGGCGTGGAGAAGGAACTCGAAATCGAGCGCTATGTCCCCTGCGACACTTGCGGCTCGCGCGGCACCAAGGGATCCGGCGGAGTGAAAGTCTGCTCCACTTGCGGCGGACGCGGCGTGGTGGCGCGGCAGGCCGGTATTTTCATCCAGCAAACCACCTGCCCGGAATGCCGCGGCGCGGGCGAGACGATTTCCGATCCGTGCAACAGTTGTCGCGGCGAGGGCCGCGTGCAGCGCGACAGCCGCATCAAGCTGCGCATCCCCGGCGGAGTGGACACCGGCACGCGCCTGCGCTCCACCGGCAACGGCGACGCCGGCGTGCGCGGCGGATCGGCCGGCGATCTTTATGTCTTCCTCCACGTCCGCGACCACGACGTCTTCACCCGCGACGATTCGGATCTCTTCTGCGAGGTTCCCCTGCCCTTCGTTACCGCCGCGCTCGGCGGCGAGTTGAGGGTGCCCACGCTCGACGGCCAGTCATCGATCAAGATCCCCGCCGGCACCCAGGGCGGCACGGTTTTCCGGGTGCGCGAAAAAGGCATGCCTGCACTCGCAGGCGCCCGCCGCGGCGACCTCAACGTGCGCGTGCAGGTCGAAGTGCCCACCAAGCTCAACTCCAGCCAGCAGGAAAAACTCCGCGAGTTCGCCGAGTCCATCGGCCAGCACAACTCGCCGATGCACGAGGGCTTCCTGGAAAAGGCGAAGCGGTTTTTCGATCTATCAACTTCGAGAGACCAGAATCCAGAAACCAGAGACCAGACAAAGAAGCGCCAAGGCTCGGCCCACAGTCTCTTTCTGGTCTCTGGCCTCTGGTTTCTAACATCTCTCCCGCATGCCCCGCTTCCATCTTCCACCCGCCGATTGGCAAACCGCCGTGCTCACCGGCGATGAAGCGCGCCATCTCGCGCAGGTGCTGCGCATCAAGCCGGGTGAAACGGTCACGGTTTTCGACGGCCATGGAAAACGCGCCGCGGCCGAAGTCCTGACAGTCTCTCGCGATGAGGTGACATTGCGACTTGGCGAGGTTCACACACCGACCGCTCCACGCCCCGCCATCACGCTCGCCCAGGCGATTCCCAAGGGCAAGAACATGGACCTCATCGTCCAGAAGGCGGTGGAACTCGGCGTCGCGGCGATCCAGCCGATGGTGACGAAAAACACCATCGTCCAGCCCGGCGAGGGCAAGCCGGACAAATGGCGGCGCACCGCTCTCGAAGCCTGCAAGCAATGCGGCCAGGACACGCTGCCGCGAATCGCCGATCCCCTGCCCTTCGACCGCTGGATCGCCAGTGGCGCGGGCATCCTGCCCGCCGCCGATTCTCTCAAACTCATCGCCTCGCTCGCGCCCGGCGCGAAACCGATTCGCGAGGTCCTGCGCGCCCATCCGGAAACGTCCGCCGCCACGCTGTTGATCGGCCCGGAAGGCGATTTCACCACGGAGGAAACCACCGCCGCACTGGCTGCCGGGTTTCTGCCAGTCACGCTGGGCGACATCGTCCTGCGGGTGGAAACCGCCACGCTGTTTTGCCTGAGCGCGCTGCGCTATGAGTTTTCAAAATAAAAAACCGCCGCACGGACGAACCGGGCGGCGGTGTTGAAGTTTCGCAATGATCGATCAGGCGCTGGCCTTGGCGGCCTTGGCTTCGAGAGCCTGTTTCGCCTGGGCGACGATGGCGGAGAAGGCGGCGGCATCGTTGACGGCGAGATCGGCGAGGATCTTGCGGTCGGTTTCGATGCCGGCGGCCTTGAGGCCTTCGATGAAGCGCGAGTAGGTCATTCCTTCGGCGCGGGTGGCGGCGTTGATCCGCTGCGTCCAAAGCCGGCGGAACTGGCCCTTGCGGCGCTTGCGGTCGCGGTATTCGTAGGTCAGCGCCTTGCGGACGGCGTCCTTGGCGTAACGGAAGAGTTTCGAGCGGAATCCGCGGAAACCCTTGGCGCGCAGCAGCACGCGCTTGCGACGCTTGCGGCTGGCCGGTGAGTTGGTGGCACGTGGCATGTTTCTGTTTCTGTTCTGAACCGGTCGTTTGTTATCGTTCCTCCCACAGTCTCACCGGTTCGTGGCTCCCTCGCGGGATCAGGCGGTGTGGAGGCCGTCCGATTCGCGGACGGGGGCGTTGCGGCCGTGGCCGGCGCGGGATCAATGGAAGGGCAGGTTCTCCTTGACGTTCTTGATGTCGGCGGCGGAGACGAGGGTGGCTTGGCCCAGCCTGCGCTTGCGCTTGCTGTTCTTGCATTGAAGCAAGTGGCGTGCCCCTTGGCTACGACGGAGGACCTTGCCCGTTCCGGTGACCTTGAAGCGCTTGGCTACGGCTTTCCGTGTCTTTGCTTTTCCGGAGACTCTTGGCATGGGGCGGGCAGGCTAGTGGCGGACCCACCCATGGCAAGACAAAAGTGGTGTATTTCGGGCGCGCGGTACGGATTTGAAAAAGGCGGCCCCGTTCAACCCATTTGCACACGCACCCAGGTGGCGATATTCGAGTCGTCCTCACCGGCAGCCCAGACGATGCGGAGGAAATCCGCGGGATGGAGGTTGCCGTGCTTGCGGAGGAAATTGCGGTCGCCGCCGCAGCCGAACATCAGGTCGGGATCGAGCGCGCCGCGGAGTTTGGCACGCGCCTTGGCGATGATCCGCGGCAGGTAGGCGATGCCTTCGAACGCGTCGCCAAACGATGGCACGTCGTCGCGGGTGAGCTGCGGACCGTTCCATGATACTCCACGCTGTTCGTTGAGGAAATAGTCGCGCCGCACGGAGGCCACCAGCAGGGCGGTGCCGGGCGACGGCGTGTTGTCATCGCAGAAGTCTTCCACGAAATCGAAGAACTCACGCTCGCGGCAGCCGATCGCGCGGAGAAAAGAGAGATCGTTTTCGCCATAGTAACCCAGCAAGTCGGTGTTGCCGGCGCGGTAATGCGAGACACAGCGGTCGAACAATTGCAGAAAGATGTCGTTCCAATGCACGCCGGGGGCGTTAACCCACATCTTGCGGGCTGGCAAGCGACACCCCGACGCCACCGCAGTCAAAGACACAAAAAAAGACCCGGCGCACAGGCACCGGGTCCGGTAAAAATCGAATCAATATGGCGACAATCTCAAAGCAGGCCCGCCTTCTTGAGGGTCGCGTAGGCGCCGTTCTTGCTGATGGTCTTGAGCGCGCGGCAGCTGAGTTTCATCCGGACGTGGGTGCCGAGTTCTGGGACCCAGATGCGCTTGTTCTGCAGGTTCGGCGAGACGGTGCGCTTCACCACCTTGGTGACGTGGCGGCCGATGCCGCCCTTTTTCTTGGCCAGACCGGAGCGGTGGATTCTGCCGCCGACGCGGACGCGGGTTCCTCGGATGATACAAATACGGGCCATGGTGTGAATCGGTAGGTGTTGCGGGGCGCGAAGGATGTCTCCCGATGCCATGCCGTCAAGACGAAACCCGGCCGCAAACGGATTAATTTTCGAATCGCTTCCAACGCTGGCGGGTCAACCAGCGCTCGATATCGCGGAAAATGCGGTCGCGCCTTTCATCGTACATCAGCAGGTGATAGGCATCCGGGTAGTCGCGGTAAACCACCGACGTCGTCTCCGGAACACGGGCCACGAAGCCGCGCACGTCGGAGTCCGTGTTGAAAAAGTCGCGTCCGCCGTGCAGCACCAGCACCGGCACGTCGATGGTGGTGGCACAGTCGTTCATGCCCGCGACCAGCCCGGTGAGCGCCCCGATCAACCGGAGCGTGTGCTGCTCCACATGGTAGGGATTTTTCTTCGCCTGCTCGCCATGCACCGTGGTCTGGGTCATCTGCACATCCTGGCCGCCTGAAAGGGTATTGAGCGAGACCCTCGCCAAGGGCAGCGCGGTGGCCGCCACCTGCACCAGCGCCGGAGTCCAAGTCGGGATGTCGTCGCGAAACCTCACGATGGGCGAGGAAAACACCAGCGCATCGCAGGGCGGAGCGCCATCCGGAGCCTCGCGCCAGGCGTGTGCCGCGATCAGCGCGCCCATGCTTTCCCCGAACCACACCACCCTGGCCCGCGGGTGCCGCTCGCGCACCAGTTGCGTGAACGCCAGCAAATCCCCATACCACTCGCGCGGATGGCCGATGTCGCCGCGGCGCTCGACGATCGGATCGCTGCCCTGGCCACGCAATTCGTACGCGTAGAGCGCGGTGCGCGGCTGATGCCGCAGCAGGTGGTTGCCGAGGTTCGAGTAATCGGCCGAAGCGCCGCAGAACCCGTGCAGCCCGATGATGACCACGTCGGGCTCGGTTTTGGCGGCGACCCATTTCCGGTAGCCGAATGTCTCCCCCTTGCCCTCGGTGAGACCCGGGTTCGTCACCACACCGCCGGGACCGGTGCAGCCGGCCAGCCAGATCAGACAGCCCGCAAGGGCGGTCAGGCTTGAGAACGCGCGCGGTTTCATGATGGAAAAATCGCAGATTTCCCCACTGCATGCAATCACGCTCACCGGAACCGTCGCCCGCGGTGATGAGCTCGGAAATCGAGACCTCGGGAGACTCAGCCGAGCTTCGGCTTGGCCACGCGGCGCACGGCTCCGAAGCGCTTCTGGAATTTGTCGATGCGGCCTTCGGTGTCCACGAACTGCTTCTGGCCGGTGAAGAACGGGTGTGAGTCCGAGGTGATGCCCATCGAGATCACGCTGTGCTCCACGCCGTCGATCACTTCCTTCTTGTCGGAACTCGCCGTCGAGCGCGTCACAAAACGGGTGCCGGTGGTCATGTCCACGAACACTACCGGATTGTATTTCGGATGAATTTCCTTTTTCATGATTTCCTTTTCGCCACGGTTCAAACGCGGCGGGGCCGGAGACTGCATCATCCGCCCTGCCTGTCAAGCCGGCATCCACCATGGATTCCATCTAATTTGGGGAGATTTAAATTTAAGACTTGCATAATATCGAAGTTCATTTGGGATCTTTCCCCATTTTTTGGGTCGCAATTGTCACAGGATGCGCTATTCTACGGGCGTTATGGCAATCACAACTAAACGCACCCGGTTCTCACGCCGCCTACCCGATCATGTGACCGATG
>DATISV010000546.1:0-1722 GCA_035468505.1 Luteolibacter sp.
GTAGCTGATGCCGCCCTTCTCGTTTTTCTCGAGGCCGCCGATGCGGTGCTCGAGTCCCGGCTGGCCGGGGATCGCCTGGGTGCGGGCGAGCGTTTCCGGATCGCGGGCGAAGGTGACGTAGGGCTGCGCGGGGTCGGCGAACGGCTTGTGGATTTCCGGCAGCGACCTTTCATCCGGGATTTTCCATGGCTCGGAACCGTTGGCCAGATAGCCGTCCGATAGCAGGATAACGGGCGTGGAATATTCGAGCGCGATGCGCACCGCCTCGAAGGCCGCGCGGAAGCAGTCGGACGGCGAATTCGCCGCGACCACCGGCAGCGGACTCTCGCCGTGGCGGCCGTAGAGCGCTTGCAGGAGGTCGGACTGCTCGGTCTTGGTCGGCAACCCGGTGCTGGGACCGCCGCGCTGGACGTTGACGATGACCAGCGGCAGCTCGGTGGAATTGGCGAGGCCGATGAACTCGCTCTTCAGGCACATGCCCGGACCACTGGTGCCGGTGACGCCGATCTGCCCGGCGAAACTCGCGCCAATCGCCACCCCGATGGCGGCAATTTCGTCCTCGGCCTGCACGGTTTTCACACCGAAGTGCTTGAAGCCGGCGAGCGCTTCCAGAATCGAGGACGCGGGTGTGATGGGATAACCCGAAAACAGCATCTCGCGGCCCGCCTTTTTCGCGCCGGCGATGAGGCCGAGCGCGATGGCGTCGTTGCCGGAAATCTTGCGGTAAGTGCCCGGTTCCACCTCGGCGCGGGCGACCATGTAGCGGTTGCGCGTGGCCTCCATCGTATCGCCAAGGAAGTAGCCGGCCTTGAGCACGCGGATGTTGGCATCGGCCAGGTCGGGGAGTTTTTTCGACCACTTGTCGTTGATGAAGTTGATGGTCGGTTCGAGCGGTCGGCCATAGACCCAATAGGTGAAACCGAGCGCGAAGAAGTTCTTCGTGCGCAGTTTTTCCTTCATGGTGATAGTGCTGTCCTTGAGCGCTTCCACCGCGAGCCCGGTGATGTCGATCGGCAGCAAATCGTATTTCTTGGCCAACGCGGGATCGTCGAGTGGGTTGCTTCCGAAGCCCGCCATTTTCAGGTTTTCTTCGGTGAAGGCAGCGGTGTTGACGATCAACAGGCCGCCTTCGGCCAGATCGTAAAGATGCACCGCCAGTGCCGCGGGATTCATCGCCACCAAGGCATCCGGCTCGTCGCCCGGCGTCAGCACCGTCTGACTGCCGAAGTGGACCTGGAACGCGGAAACCCCGGCGATGGTCCCGATCGGGGCGCGGATCTCCGCCGGGAAGTCCGGGAAGGTCGCGATCGCGTTCGGAACTGTGACGCTGGTATCGGTAAAGCGTTCGCCGACGATCTGCATGCCGTCGCCGGAGTCACCGGCGAATCGGACGACCACTGATTTCATCTCGCGGAATCCGCGCGTGGCTTGGGTCATGGAATTGGGTTGTGTCTGATGGGGAAGAACTAAGTTCACCTCCCCCCGCGCGTCAATGTCCGAGGGGAGGAATTTCGGGGTATGAAAGAATAATTTCAACATCCGGAGCGGTTTACGGCCGCCACACGGATTTGCCGCCAGAAAACACGAGACCTCCGCGTATCCGCGGTGTTGAAGCGGTTCGACCCTGTTTCCCGACATGGGATTCCACCGATTCCAAAACCATCTGCAACGATGAAACGACCATTCCTGCTCACCACGCTTTTTCTCGGCATGACCTTCCAC
>DATISV010000547.1:0-3956 GCA_035468505.1 Luteolibacter sp.
GGAACAACCCGGTTACAAGGAAATGTTCGATGCCGATGGCAAGGTCATCCCATGGGACGGCAAAGGCTGGTATGCCGGCAAGCAATACGACGACTACACCGCCGCGGTCCGCGCGGTGCTCGACAACTTCGGCGGGAAATACCCGGAATATGCCGAGCAGGGATTCGAGGTCGCCGGTTTCGTCTGGTGGCAGGGCCACAAGGACGGCCCGAACCCCGCGCACAACGCCCGTTACGAGCAGAATCTCGTCAATCTCATCAAGGCGTGGCGCAAGGAGTTCAACGCACCGAAGGCGAAGTGGGCGATCGCCACCGTCGGCTTCGACGGTGAAAACATGCCCGAGCACTATGTGAAAATCGCCGAAGCGCAAAAGGCCGTGGCCGATCCCAAACGCCACCCCGAACTGGCGGGCACCGTCAAGACCATCGAAACCCGCCCGTTCTGGCGCGGCCCGGAGGTCTCGCCCAAGAACCAGGGTTATCACTACAATCACAACGCCGAGACCTACATGCTCACCGGCGACGCGCTCGGCCGCGCAATGGTCGAGCTGCATGGCGGCAAGGCCGAGTATCCGGACCCTCGCATGCCCGCCAAGGTCGATCCCCTGCCCATGCTCTCCACTCCGGAGCAGGATGCGCTCGTGGCCATGCGTCCCGCGCTGCGTCCGATCGTGCTCGACAAGCTGATTCCCGAATACGTCGCCTCCGCTCCCGGCACGCCGGCTTATCGCCGCAACGGCATCGACCTGACCAACATCGTCCGCAACGAGATGCCGGCCAAGCCGACCGCACAACTCACCAGTCAGCTCGACCGAGTGATTGCTTATTATCAACTCCTCGGCATCGACGATTACACCTGGCAAGCGACCGGTCCCGACATGCGGCTGGCGGAATGGGAGTATTTCAGTTTCGACCCAACCGAGAAGAAGACCGACGCGGAAGGCGACCGCTACCGCCCGGTCACCCTGTCCGACGGAATGGAAAACTGGGCATCGCCCGATTTCGATGCCGCCAAGGCCGGCTGGAAGACCGGCAAGGCACCCTTCGGCCAGAAGGAAGGCGAACAAGTCGCGCTGCGCGAGCGCTGCGGCAACCCGCAGTGCCATTGCGATGTCACACCGAACACACTGTGGGAAAAGGAGGTCCTGTTGATCCGCGGCAAGTTCAAGATGCCCGCCTTCGAGGAAGGCAAACGCTACCGCATCGTCGTCGGTGGCGGCAGCCATGTCTGGGCGGGCGAAGGCTTCGCGCTCCATGTGAATGGCGAACAAGTGGCCGAAATGACCAGCGGCTACTACAAAGGCGGCGGCGATCCGCGCGGCACCTATATCTTCGAAAACCTGCGTCCGCAGATGGAAGACAAAGAGGTCACGATTGCCGTGAAGGCCTTCCTCCGCCAGAACGGCCACCGCAACAAGCCGGCCCCGCCGAGCGGCCACCTGAGCGTGTGGCTGGAGGAAGTCAAACTGCCGCCGTCGGTGGCAAGCATGCCGACTGAGGCGAAATAAGCGCCGCTTCCGAAAAAGATCAATCGCCCGGCACCCGGTCCATCGGGTCGCCGGGTTTTTCATATGCGGACGCGACGAGTTCCGCGGTGGCCAGCGCATCGGCCTCGGCGCAGGTCTTCGCCCTGGCCGCTGCCGGCGCCCCCACCGCGAGCGGCCGACCGCTGCGAGGATCGATGACGTGCGAGTGTCCTCCGCGGAACTGATGCTCGGAACCGCTGGAGGCAATGGCCTCGTCGGATAATGTGATCGGTTTCTCCAGCGCCGGGCCGGCCACCGTCCAGCCTGATTTGCCCGACGCGTGTCCAGCAGCCAGTATATCGCCGCCGAATTCGATGATGTAATGTTCGCATCCAGCATCGCGAAGAATGTCGCCCATGCGGTCCACCGCATAACCTTTGGCGATGGCGGAGAAATCGAGCATCAGGCCGCTGTGGAGTTTTGAGATCCGTTTTCCATCGATATGCAGATGGTGAAACCCGCAAGCCGCGCGCGCCGCCTCGATTTCCCCAGCCGTCGGCTCGCCCTTCCATACGCCGCGCCACGCGCCGAATCCCCACACGCGGATCAAGGCGCCAATCGTGGGGTCGAAGCGCCCTTCGGTTCGTTCATTATATCTCCCGGAGAGTTTCATCAATTCCGTTACGGAATCCGGCATTTTCATCACGGTGGCCGCGGGCGCGCGGTTGAATGCGGCCACCCAACTGTCGTCGCGCCAGGTCGAGAGATCGCGGTCGAGTCCTTGCAGCATCTTGTGGATCGATGCTTCCGCCTCCCCCACCCCGCCCACGGCCTTGATGCGATAGGTGGTGCCCATCGCCTCGCCGGTGAGGATGTTGACACGTTCGCCGCGATCGCAATTTGCCAGAGCCAACGCGGCGAGCACCGGCCATGCGATCGTCTTCATGGCTTTGCCGGTGCGGTTTTCACCAGCAGCAGGTCGATCAATTCCTTCGCGGAGCCGATGCCTTCCAGATCGTATCCCGGCGCGCCGTTCTCGAAGGCCTCGCCGCCGTGCGCGGTGAGTTCCAGCAAGGCATAGGGATTGCCTTTCCCCGGCTGGATGAAAGCGGTGTAAAGCAACGACGGCTGGCCGAGATCCTGGTCGGGGTAGGCTTCGTTCGGGTCGCCCACGGCGTTCACTTCCACGCACAGGACGAAGCCGTCGTCGCCACCGCTCTTGAGATTCTGATCGAGGGTGAACGAATGCTCGGGGGTGGCACCGGCGAAAGCGTCCACCTTGCCGTGCGGATCGACTCCGGAAACCACGGTGTGCCTGTGCCGCCAGATCGGCAGCAGTTGGTGACGGCGGGTTTTCACCCCCTGCCATTCGACTTCCTCGCCGTATGCCAATGCCTCATCCAGATAGAGTGTCTCGATGATGGTGCCGGTGTTGGTTTCGGCCCAGATCGCCACGGCCGGGGCTTTTTCCAAGCCCTCGCGGAAACGCACCATCAGCGAGACCGCGGTGTCCGCGTCCTTGCCGGGCTGCCGCGCCACAAAACGGTGCGCCGGATCCATATCGAGAAACCCGGCCAGCGGCGAGGCGCGCACGATCTCCGACTTGCGGCGCGCCTCGTAACTCGCCTCCATGACTTGTTTCGCGGGCCATCGATTCGCGAGGGCCAGCGCGAGCAAACCGCCACATACGATGGCGGAGCCGAACAGCATGTGTCGCGCGGACTTTTTCGCGGTGAGTTTCCCGGCGAAGTAGGGAACGCGCGAAACAAGGTGCAGCACCACGAGCAGCACCGTCAGCGCCCCGAAGACGATGTGAACCCGCGCCGTGCCGATCGAGAACGGCAGCGCGTAGGCCATCACGCCGGTCACCACCAGCGCGGGAAAGCTGAACAACAGGCCGAAGTTGACCCAGTGGCGCATCACGCTTCGTAGCCGATGAGTTTCCTAAGCTCGGAGATATGCATTTCACCGACCTCTCGCGGAAGGGTGCCGTGTTTTTTGCAGACCACGGCGGCGTAGCCGGTGGCGATGCCCATTTGGGCGCAGGTGTTCATCACGCGCGGTCCGGAAAGGCCGACGTGCGAACAACTGAAGCAACGCCCGGCCATCATCAGGTTGGCGATATTCTTCGAGTAAAAACAACGGAATGGAATCTCGTAGGTGGCGCCGCCCAGCTTCATGAACATCGCCTTGGACAGGAAATCGTAGGGCGAGCCGGTTTCCTTGATCTGATAGTGACCGTCGAGTTCGCGTTTCTCCTCGACCACGGTGTCGGGGAATTTGCGCAGCTCGGTGGCGTCCTTCATCGTGTAGATGTAATCGCCCATCAGGCGGCGCGACTGGCGCTTGCCGCCGACGAAGGCCACCCACTTGAGTTCGACCGTGGCGTTTTTCGGGTGGCGCTTGGCATTGGCAAACGCACCGAAAATCGCCCGCAGCATGTGGTCGCGGATCTGCTCGGCGTCGTCCACCTGGTTGAGCTCGTTAGACG
>DATISV010000548.1:0-3962 GCA_035468505.1 Luteolibacter sp.
CGGCGGGACGGTTCGCCGCTTTTCAGGGACGCGGCCATCGTCGCGTTTTGCGGGGTATTGCCCGACCTGTTGTCGCCGCATATTTATCTCGAAGGGCGTTATGGTTCTTGGTCGCACACGTTGTGGGCGTGGCTTGGATTCACCGTCATCGTGCTTGTGGCGGGACTGGCGTGGAGGACGCGCTTTGGATCGCGGCTGCAAATCCTGTGCATCGCCGCCTACGCCCTGCACCTTGCCGCCGACTTGGTCAGCGGCGGCATTTCCCTGTTCCATCCGTTCTCGCCCGTGATCCATGGCGGCCACTTCATTTCCTACCTCATGTGGTATGTCAGCGACGTGCTGTTGTTCCTGTATGCATGGCTCGACTTCCGCGTGTTGCCGGGCCTGCGGAAACGTGCGCCACGTATGGCGGCGATGGAGGACCAGTCATCATGAAAAGGATGCCATTAAATCCCGCGTCCGGTGATGCTGACGATGGTGGCGAACTTGCGGCAGGTTTCGCTCAACGCCCGGTCCCTCATCACATGATCCAGCGTCCACGGCATGCGGAAACACCAGTTGCCCTCGATGCTGCCGGGGCGATTGATGCGTTCGTCGATGTCGAAGAGTTCGGTGATCATCAATTCGGCATAACGCGAGCGGCTTGCCATCAGCGCCTTGATCAGACTTAGCCGGATGCCCTCGGTGAATGGCGGCCATGGGGCGTGTTCGTGGATCGGAATCCCGGCGAACTCGCTGAGGATACGCAGCGCGTGTTGCGCCCCGTGGGCCTGCCCGGCGCTGTGTTCGGACGGGTTTTCCGCATGCCGGCGGATCGCCTCAAGACAGCCGCGCCAAATCCCGTTGACCGGGTCGTGATCGTGCGTCGAGTAGGCGGCGAACGAGTTTCCCGGAAAATTTTCCCCGGGAATCGGATGACCCGCAGAGTCGCAATCCCAATGCGGGATGCGGTAGCCGGCGATACCCAGTTCGTGCAGGTGAGGGCGCACGTAGTCCGGCACCCAGCCGAGATCCTCGGCGATGATTTCCGCATCGCCCGCGGCCTCCATCACCGCGCGCAGCCGCAGGTCGCCGTCGGCGTGGTTGGCGGCCTTGTTTTCCGGCGTGTCGTCCGGCCGCGTCACCCAGTGCGGAAGGCGGCCGTGGGTGCGCTCGGCGGCCTGATCGTGGGAAAGACCGATGAATTCCACATTGCGCTCCGGCCGCCATGGAAAGGCATAGATCCGGTAAAACCCGAGGATGTGATCGATGCGGAACATGCGGAAAATGCGGGTGAGCCTGCGGACGCGCGTTTTCCACCACTCGAAGCCGGTATCCTGCATGTGGTCCCAACGGTAGAGCGGGATTCCCCAGTTCTGCCCCCATTGCTGGAAGAACGGATCGTTCAGGTGATGCCCTTCCGGCGGAGAACCGCCGCACCATTCGAGGTGGAACTGCTCCGGTTGGGAAAACACGTCGCACGAATGCCAACTCACGCCGATGGGCATGTCGCCCATCAGCATCACACCACGGGTGTCCGCGTGTTTCCTCAAGTCATCCCACTGGCGGTGGCAAAGCCATTGCACGAATGCGAAAAACCCGAGCCGGTAATCGACACCGGCCGCATCGTGCCCACGCATCGATTCCAGATACTCCCGCGCCCGCCGCGGCGTGTGACACTCGCGCGGCCAGCGGTCCCAACTGAGCGATTCGCCGTGATGCTCCATCAGTAACCGGAACAGACAGTAATCGTCCAGCCACTCCGCCTCTTCCTTACGGAAACGTTCGAATTCCCGATAAAAACCCTCACCCGCCTCATCGAACTTCGTCCAGGCGAGTTCGAGCAAATTGCGCTTCACCCGCCGCACCGCCGGGTAGTCCACCCGCGGCGCGTCAAGCGCCTCGCCCAAGGAGACCCGTGAGCCGGAAATCTCCGGCTCGCCCAGCCATGGAACATGATGCTCGTCGAGCGTCAGGTAGATCGGATCGATCGCCGCCGAGGAAATCGCGCTGTAGGGGCTTTCCTCCGGCCCGTTCTCGTTGATCGGCAGAAGCTGGATGAAACCCACGCCATGGTCCGCAGCCCAGTCCACCCACTGGCGCAGTGCCGCGGTGTCGCCGATACCCAGATCCCCCTCCCTGCGCGGGGAAAAAGCGGGAAGCAGGATGCCGGCCAGACGTTTATCGGAGGAATGCACCGGCGCAGTCTGGCACCCGTGCCCGCAGCGTAAACTCCGAATTCCGCAGGGCTAACAGAATGGCCGCGAATCACCTCATCGAGGCCACGATCTGCTCGGTGAGTGTCTGGACGAGTTTCTCCGCCTCGGAATCGAGTTGGGTCGAAGTTCCGGTAGCCGGCTGGTCAGGGATGCGGCAGACGGTGCCGGGTTGGAACTCCGCGTTGTCGCAAAGCTGGCACTCCTGCCAGTTGGCGCGTTTGTCGTCCATGCCGAGCGTCTTGCGCAGGGCGATGAGTTCCTTGGCCTGGCCGCCTGTGATGGTGAGCAGTTCGCCGCCCTTGAGTTGGGAAGCCACCCACACGGTCTTGCAGTAGGCCTCGACGTTTTCCATCTTCCAGTAGGCGTCTTCGATGTCCTTGCCCCAGGTGATCACGCCGTGGTTGACCATCAGCACGGCCATGTGATCAACCGCGGCGTTGCCGACGACCTCGGCGTTGGCCGGGGTGCCGGGCGTGCGGTATTCCGCCATGCCGATCTGGCCGAGGAAAACCTCCGCCTCGGGAATCATGCAGGTGGGCGGCTGCACGCCGGCCACGGCGAACGCGGTGCCGTGCGGCGGGTGCGCGTGGCAGCAGGCCTTGGCCTTCGGCTGGCGCTTCATGATGGCAAGGTGAGTCATGCACTCGGAAGTGCGCTTGTATTTGCCGGCAAGCTGCTTGCCGTCCATGTCCACCAGGCACATCTGCTCGACGGTCATGAAACCCTTGGAAACCAGCGTCGGCGTGCAGAGCACCAGGTTGTCGCCCACGCGGATCGTGAGGTTGCCTCCATTGCCGTCGGTGTATTCCCGGGCCCACATGCGCTTGCCGATGTCCACCATGCGTTCTTTCAACGCGACGATGGCGGGCGAGTTGAAGAACGCATCGATCTCGGCGGGAGTCTTCGGGTCCTTGCCGGGCGTCCAGTGAAATTCGTAGTCGGGCAGGATCGGCTCGACCGGGGCTTTGGCGGGTGCTGCCGAAGTTCCGCGCGCGGTGACGAGACCATCACGAAGGATGTCCTTGGCGGAAGGCGTGAGAACCGCGCCCTCGGGAATGTCCGCCGCGGACTTGCCGGCTTTGAGCAGGGCTTCGATATCGGCTCCGGTATAGACTTTCTTTTTCATGGATAAGGTGGTTCGTAGTGAAGTGAATCGAAAATGGCGACGGTGATGGCGTCTATGGGGATCGGGAAATCGAACGGCGCGGTGGCTTCCGCACCCTCGACGATGCCGACGATGTCCCCTTCCCCGGCGCCGAGATTGTCATAGGTAACCAGCGAAAACTGCGGGGAATGCGGCGGCGGTTTCGCGCAGGCGGTGTTGTAGTCTTTCGCATCCAGCGGATTGCACATCAGCCACCGGCCTCCCTTGAAGGAGGGGTCTTGGACGTTCAGGGTGACCCTGCCGATGACCTGGGCGATGCGCATGGGAGAAGTTTGCGGGTTTTCAGTTTTCAGTTTTCAGTCAATGACGCCTTGGATGAAATTTCTAACGGGTGATTTCTCATCGTGGACGATGTGGCGGGCGCCGATACCGTCGGTGGAGACGAAAACCTTGGAGTGCATGCCCGCGCCAAAGAGGTCGATGGCGACCATCGGCGCGCCCTGCGGCTTTTCTTCCGGATCGAGCGGCTGGCAAAGCAGCATCTTGCAACCCTTGAGCGAAGGGTGGCAGTGGCTGCTGACCGCATGGCCGACGACGATGGCGGGGATCATTTGGGTAAAAGCTGAAACGCTGAGATTTTGAAAAACTGAAATGAAGAG
>DATISV010000549.1:0-3442 GCA_035468505.1 Luteolibacter sp.
CGTCGTTTTTCTCCGGTGCCAGCAGCGGTCCATCGGTTGTTTCGGAGTCCGGCACGGCGGCCTTGGCGAGATCGGCGAAGGTGAACAGGCCTTCCGAGAGACCCGGGTTGACGCGTTGGTTGAGGGTCTTGAGTTTGCGCGAGTCGATGGTGGACGTGTCGATCACGGTGAGCAGCGGCCGCAGCGCGGGGGTGGCGCGTTCGGCGTTTTCCCCGAGCCAATTGGCGATGCGTCTCGCGGAGTCGTTGTCTTTCGGTTGCTGCGGCAGGAGTTTGGCGAAGGCGTCGAAGTCGATGGATGAGCCGCGGGTGAGCAGGGCGAATGAGGCCTCGAAGCGGACCAACTGCGAGGGATCGGTGGTGGCGAGCTTTTCCAGCAAGGCGGTGGTTTCCTCACTGATCCGCGGCGGGGTGGCGTCGCGGCTATAGATGTAGTGGTTGTCGCGCACCGCGATCGCGTCGGTGAAGTAATGTTGCCATGCGTAGTTCTGGCGGATCACGCGGTCCGGCAGGACGGCGCGGACCAGTGCCTCGGGGTCTTCGGCGATGGCGGCGGCGGCTCTGTTGAGGTCGGCCGTGCGCAGGCTGAGCAGCGCGTGCCACGCGGCGCGGCGGACGAGCGGTTCGGCGCTCTTGGTGTTTTTATCTAACAATCGTCGCACGGACATATCCGCACAGTGGCGGGCGGCGACGCAGGCGAGCACCTTGAGCGGCACATCCGTTTGCGCGTCGCCGAGCACTTCGGCGCACCACGGGCGCATCATCGACGACATCGAGCGGGCGATGGATTCGAAGCGGTCATCGGAGGCTTCGTTCGGTTGCAGCGGCGCGGCGGGATCGCTGAGTTCGGTGAAGACCAGCGAGATGAGCGCCTTGGCCTGCTCGTTGGAAAGCGCGCAGCGGATCGCGGCCGAGCGGACTTCCGCCACGGGATCGCGAAGCAGCGCGGTGAGCAGCGGCAACGCGCCGGCGGACGAGGGTTCATACAACTGATAGCAGATGGTCGTTTTGCGGGAGGTGTCGTAATCCGGCAGTTCTTCGAGGAGTTTGGCATATCCTTCGTCGTGGCCGGCGCGGGCGAGTTGCAGCGCGGCGTGGAATCGCTGTCCGGGCGATCTTTCGGGCGTGAGCCGGGCTTTGAGCGCGACGAGAAGTTCGCCCATGTCGGATTGCGGCAGGGACGGCAGCAGCGCGGAGTTCGCCGAGGCTTCGCCGAACGGGACGAGGAAGGCGTCGTAGAGCGGATCGAGCGCGGTGGGTTCGCGCGATCCTTGGATAAGTTCGGCGACCGTGAGCAGGCGGGGATCGACCGCTCCACCTTTGGACGGCGACAGTCGAAGGTTTTCCAATATGACATCGGCCTTGGCGGGTGCCGCGTCGTCCTTCAGCGCGGCGACGAGCAGGCCGAGCGTGGCGGGGAGTTTGACGTGATCGTCGTCGGCAGCGAGCGCGCGCAGGGCAATGCAGGCGACGTCGGTATCGGCATCGGCGGCGAAGCGCTGGAGCAATTCGACCGGCGGCGAGCTTTCCGAAATGGCACGGACGGTGGCCATGCGGACCTCGGCGGGCGCGGCATCGAGCGCGCCAAGCATCCCGGCATCCGGCTTGCGTTTCATGGCACCGTAGGCCGCGAACACCATCGGGATCATCGCGGGGTCGTCCGCCATCTTGCGTTTCAACTGCGGCAGGGCGTCGGTGGCTGCGAGCGCGACGCAGGCCTTGATGGCGGCGGAGCGGACGAACTCGTCAGGGTCGTCGAGCAAGGCGACGGTTTTCTCGCGGGCGGAGCGGGTTTTGCGTTTCTCGATGTATTCGAGCGCGGCGGCGCGGACCCGCCAGCGCTCGTCGTCGAGCAGGGCGATGACCGGCGCGTCGCTCCCGGTGGTTTTCGCTCCGCCACCGGAAGAGAAGGGTTCGCCGCTGCCGGAAACGAAGATCGATGCCTGGATGGCGGTGATGAGCAGGTCCTCGTCCGGGTGATCGAGGAATTGGGCGATGAGCGAGGCGCTTGCATGGGTGCGGATGTCCTTGAGTCGGCGGAGCGCGCCGTGGATCACGTTGACGTCCGGTTCTTTTGTTAGAAGAGGCGCGAGCAGATCCACCGCAGGCTCGCCGCCGGCGACGAGCATCGCATCGATGGCGGTTTCGCGAACCAGCGGGTCGTTGTGAGTGATGAAATCGCGCAGGATCGGCACGGCGGACGGACCGCTCGAACGAATGGTGCCGAGCGCGGCGAGCAATTGGTCGCGGTTTCCGAAGGCAAGGTGGCGGGCGAGCGTGGACGCCTGGTCGCCGAAATGGCGGGCGAGCGTGATCTGATACTGCGCCTCGCGGATGCGTGCGCGCGATCCGGCGGGCAGGGTGGGGGTTTCCTGGAGGAAGGTTTCGAGATAACCGACGGCGGGCAGTCCCTCGGTTTGCCACATGCGGCGGGCGCGTGCGGCCATGTCGTTGTCGCCAGCGAGCAGGTCGCGCAGCCAGGCGCGGCGTTGATCGTCGCTGAAGAGTCCGTCGCGGTCGGTGGTTTTTTTGCCGGTCCACGCGCGCCAACGTTCGAGCGCGGCGGTGTTTTCCGGCGACTCCGCGGGCGTCCACGGATTGTAGCCGAGGTCGCCGCCGGCCATTTCCTCCAACAACTCCAGTGCGGCGAGGCGGACGGCCAGCAGTGGATGGTCTAACAGCGCGACGAGTGCCTGGGTGGGCGGTTCTTCGGCTTCGAGGATGGCCTCGCGGATCAACGGCCGGTCCTCGGACGAGGCGAGGCGCGGCAACACCTCGGCGAGCGTGCGGACATCGAGCGTGCCGGCTCGGAAACGGGTGAACGCCTCGTCGGATGGGTTCGGGGTTTCGGCAGCCGGTGGGGCGGGCTGAAGCCCGCGCTCCATTTCCGCGTCCTGCGCGTGGCAGAAGCAAGCGGCGGCGAGCGCGGCTAACAGGATGCGGTGGATGGGAATGGGCGTTGTTTTTTGAAATCGCGTTGGAGGAGCCGTTGAATGGTAACCATGTAATCGAGGCGGCGGGTCGGAGAAGGCATGGAAGCCCGGGGTGACCACCGCGTTTCTCGCACGCCTTTCAGGGTGCCAATCCAAGAGCCCAACCAACCCGGGGTAGTCGTCGCTATCGCTCCTCGACCCCGGGCTATCTTCTGTAATCCCTTCGGGATAAAAGATTTTTGGCATTCTCATTTTCCAATCCTTAAAGGCATTGGGCTGGAAGCCCGGACTCCGAAACAGCCAAGATGGCTGTTCTCCATTTCTCAGACCTCGGCGGCTTGTTTCGCGATCTCCTTGAAGGCCGCCGCGACCTGGTCATCGGTGCCCTTGCCCTCGATGCTGATGGCACCGTGGTATCCCGCATCGCGCAGGACGCGGAAAAACGGCCGGAAGTCGTCTCCCGCCACACCCGGATAGGTGCGTTCGGCTTTTTCAGCGATCTCGACGTGA
>DATISV010000550.1:0-3192 GCA_035468505.1 Luteolibacter sp.
GGACAACCAGCTCGCCATGGCCCGCGTCCGCCGCGAAATGGCCGACATCAACTCCGACCTCCAGGCCGCGCTCGAACAGATCAAGGAGAACGAGGTGCTCATGGTGCTCAATGAGAAGCTCTCCGCGCTCGGCCGCATGAGCGCCGGCATCATCCACGAGATCAACAATCCGCTCAACTATGCCAACGTCGGCATCCACGCGCTCGAAACCTTCGCCCGCGACATCCCGGAAAAAGACCGCCAGGACTTCCTCGATGTCATCACCGACATCCGCGACGGCGTCGAGCGCGTCACCCAGATCGTCACCGACCTCCGCAAGTTCACCCGCGAGGACAGCATGACCACCGGCGATGCCGACCTGGTGGAAATCATTTCCCGTGCCCGCCGCATGATCAGCCACCAGATCGGCGAGAGCATCGCCATCCATCTGACGGTGCCCGACCATGCGCTCATCCGAGGCAACCCGAACCAGCTCGCCCAGGTTTTCATCAACTTCTTCCAGAACAGCATCGACGCCATCGAGCAGCGGGCCGCCGAAATTCCCGAAAACCCGGAACCCGGAAAAATCGACGTCATCCTCGAACCCGCCGGCGATGGCTGGCAGGCTACCGTCCAGGACAATGGAATCGGCATCCCGCCGGAAAACCTGCCCAAAATCTTCGATCCCTTCTTCACCTCCCAGGACGTCGGCAAGGGCATGGGACTCGGTCTCTCCATCACCCACCAGATCCTCCAGGCCCACAGGGCCATCATCGAAGTGGACAGCCGCCCCGGCTCCTTCACCCGCTTCCGTATCGTCTTTCCCAAAGCCGGTGACGAATCCGCCAGCGAGGACGCCCGTCACGCGGAATCCGCTCTCGACCAACCCGCCTGACCCGGGTATTTTCCACACCGATCCCGAAAATCAGCGTCTTTGAACCACCACTCCCCACCGCCATGAACCAGGAAAACGAAGCATACGACTACCAACGCTACGCCATCCTGTTCGTCGATGACGAAGCCAACACCCGCAAGTACTTCCGTCGTCTCTTCGGCGAGAAATTCCGCATCCTAGAAGCCGAGGACGGTGTGCAGGCGCTTTCCGTCTTCCGCCAGCACGCCGGGGAAATCGGCATCATCGTCACCGACCAGCGCATGCCCAATGAAACCGGAGTCGGTTTTCTGTCCAAGATCGCCAACGACTACCCGGACATCATCAAAATCCTCTCCACCGCCTACGCCGATATCGACGCCGCCATCGGCTCCGTCAATGAAGGCGGCATTTTCCGCTACATCACCAAACCCTGGGACATTCCGCAGTTGGAAGTCACGCTGCGGCGCTCGATGGAGTTCTTCACCGTCAAGCGCGAGCGCGACGCGCTGCTTGCCGCCAAGATGCAGGCGATGGGCAACGTGCTGCTCGCCAGCCGCCTCGCCGCCTTCGCGCTGGTCCCGCTCTGCACCCGCATCCCGTGCAAGCGCGCCGCCGAAGCGATCGCCTCCTTCGTCCTCGCCGGGGTCGCCGGTCCCAAGGACGACGACGATGAAACCAATTTCCGCACTCCCAACTGGGCCACCTTGCACGAACGCCAGGTCGATCTGGCCTCCGCGCTCGAAATCCGCCTGCCCGAGGCGCTCAAGCCCGGCGACCTGGCCCACCGCAGCGCCGAACTCGCCCAGGCTCTCGACGCAGGAGGTGCCGAAAATCTCGCCACCTCCACCGTCGCCGAAGCCACCCGCCTCAGCGCCACCGCCGATCCGCTGCCGCGCTACCTCAGTGCCCTGCTTGGCAGAAACGAAGACGAAACCACCACCCGCCACGCCGTCAACGTGCTGGCCGCCTTCATGGCGGTTTACGACGTCGGCGGCACGATCCGCCGCATCCGCGGCGAAGGACTCACCCTCGACGTTTCCGCGAACACCGCGCCCGCAGCCGAAGCCCGGCCCGGCATGGAGACCGCCAAGTGGCTCATCGACGACGACCTCCTCATCTCCGCGGCCCTCGGCCTGCTTTGAATCAATATCGCCCGGTCACTGGCCGGATCCGGCATCGTTGGCCGGCAGAACGTCAGCCTTGAGCAGGATTTCATGGGTTTTGCCGCAGTGCCGGCAATGGTAACTGCGCACCAGAGGGAAGAACCAAGCGATGGCGGTCATGATGCCGCCGGGAATCAACGGGACAAACACGATGAACCATCCCAGACCCCGCTCGAGCGTGGAGTTTTCCGGAGGACGGTAGATTGCCGCGAAAACCACCACGCCGGTGATGAAGATGGCCGTCCACCATTTCGTCACAGGAAAAATCAACTCCTCGATTTTTCTGCCAACTGGCGTGCGCTTCACCGTCAGGCCGTCGGTGGGTGCATACTTGCGGTCGCAATAGGGGCAGCTTTTCACGGCTGATATGGAAAATCCCGCCATGCCTGCCGCATGTCGAGACAAAGCGAGCGGCAATGACTCCCCCCCTGAGACGGGATTTTGGGATTGATGCCCCGGTGTTCATTTCACAGCCTGCAAGCAACTCCCAACCCACCATCACCATGTCACGACCCGTCACGCTTTTCACCGGCCAGTGGGCCGATCTGCCGCTGGAAAAACTCGCGCCGCTTGCCTACGAAATGGGCTACGACGGTCTGGAACTCGCCTGCTGGGGCGACCACTTCGATGTCGATGCCGCCGCTTCCAGCAAGAAATACGTGAAGGAGAAATGGGAGCTGCTCGGCGACCACGGGCTCACTTGTTATGCCATTTCCAACCACCTCGTCGGTCAGGCGGTGTGCGACCTGATCGATGAGCGCCACAAGGCGATCCTGCCCGCCGACGTGTGGGGCGACGGCGATCCCGAAGGCGTGCGCAAGCGCGCCGCGAAAAAAATGATCGTCAATGCCAAGGCGGCCCGCGCGTTCTTCGACGCCAAGCCCGGCCGCGGCAAGACCGACGATTTCCCGGCGGTGGTGAATGGATTCACCGGTTCCTCGATCTGGCACTCGATCTATGCCTTCCCGCCGACCTCGCAGGCATACTATGAAAAAGGCTTCAATGATTTCGCCAAGCGCTGGGTGCCGATCCTCGACGCCTTCGACATCGCCTCCGCCAAACGCGCGCTGGAGGCCGTGGGCAACCACAAGCGTTTCGGCTTCAACTACGACCCCTCGCACCTCGGCTATCAGGGCGTCGATTATGTGAAGTTCATCCGTGAGTTCTCCGGCCGCA
>DATISV010000551.1:0-2390 GCA_035468505.1 Luteolibacter sp.
GAGGATCCGGCCGATGGCGTCGTCCATGCCGACGACCATGGCGGCGTAGGTGCGGCGCTTTTCGTCCCTGATGTGCCTGATGCGATCTAACAGCTCTGGAGTCGCCTGCAAGGGAGTGTGTGGGGCGTTGAATGCGGTGTAGAGCAGCCAGGGCTTTTCCCTGTTGCGGTGGATGAAGGCGGCGGATTCCTCGCCCAGCACCGTGGTGAGGTATCCGGGAGCGGCGGGCTGTGGCGTTCCGTTGCGCTCGAGTCGCGTGTTGTAGTGATTGAGAGGTGGTTCTGAGCGGTAGTGTTCGGTGTGATAATTGTGCCCGCCACCGATGAAACCGAAGAATTCATCGAAGCCGCGGTTATTGGGGTGAAACGGCGGTGCCTCGCCGAGGTGCCATTTGCCGACGATGCCGGTGTGGTAGCCGGCGGCCTTGAGATGATCGGCGATGGTTTTTTCGGTGAGCGGCAGTCCGCGCGGGTCATTCGGATCGACGGGCCAATCCGGTTCCCAGTTGATGTCGTGGCCGAAGCGCGACTGCGAGCGGCCGGTGAGCAGGCCCGCGCGGCTCGGCGAGCACATGGCGGAGGAAACGTATCCGGAGGTGAAGCGCACGCCGTTGTGGGCGAGGCTGTCGATGTGTGGCGTGGGGATTTCCTTGGATCCCTGGATGCCGAGGTCGGCGTAGCCGAGGTCGTCAGCGAAGAGGATGAGGATGTTCGGACGCTGTGCCCCTGACGCTGTCACGACGGATGAGGCGATCAGCGCAACACGGCAAGCCCGGGTGAGGGTTTGGATCATGTGCTTCATTTTCATGGTGATGGGGAACCGGATCCTTCCCTACTGAATGGTTCCCGGGTTTCTGAATCGCGCTATGCCAGCGACTGCACGAATGTGCCGTGCAATGCCCATCCGTCCATGAGAATCATTTCGCGGATGTTGCCTTCGGCTGTCTGTCGGAAACGGTCGATGGATTCTCGATCTTTACGTTGTCGGAATCGGTGATGTGGAACATTTTCCAATCGGCGGTTTCCGGCGCGGGATAAGCCTTCGTTTTCTCCAGGCGGTTGCCGGTAAAGGTGAGTCCGTCCACCGAATAGATGGAAAGGAGAGGCAGATTGCTGAAGTGGCGGAACAGGTTGTTCTCGATGCGGATGTTGCGGTTGTAGCGGGAGACGCTCTTGAATTCGTCGGCGATGCCGGAGCCGACCTGGATGGTGCCTGTGCCCCAGACGCCGTAGTTGCAGTTGTCGAAGGTGTTGCCGCGGATGACGACGTCGCGCACGCCGGCCTGCTCGAACCAGAAGCGGGAGTCGCCCTCGAACAGGATGGCCGCGCCGGGGATGTGGAAGGTGTTGCCCTCGATGACCATCGGCCCGCGCGAGCCGAGCAGGATGCCGCGGGCGCGGTTGCCGCGCATGTTACAGCCACGGATCAGGACTTCGGCGGTGTTGGCATCGGCATCGGCGACGGAATCGCCGACGGTGAGGCTTTCGGGCAGGGTTCCTTCGATTTCGACGATGGTGCGGTGCTTGTTGAGGCGCTCGACGGATTTGACCGTGGCGAATCCTTCCTCGCGCAGGCTGGGGCCGTCGTTGAG
The DNA here is from genome assembly GCA_035468505.1 of Luteolibacter sp. GTDB lineage: Bacteria > Verrucomicrobiota > Verrucomicrobiia > Verrucomicrobiales > Akkermansiaceae > Luteolibacter. The sequence goes on from DATISV010000551.1 coordinate 1,592, forward strand.
TTCGAGGCGCGTGCCGGGCTTGATGAAATCGATGCCGGCCTGCTGCGGGTGGACGAGGGCAACTTCGAACCGATTGGGCGAGAAGATGTGGATGATCTTCGCATACAGCCCGTGGATGTTGGTCGCATCGTCCTTTTGTTGCTCGAAAACACAATCGACCAATTCGATTTTCCCTTTGCAGTTCACGAAGTGGGTGGCGTCGGCGGTGGTGCTGATGATGCGTGCGCCGCCGGGTGGCGGGGTGACGCGCATTTTCTTCACGAAAATATCGGCGCTGCGCTGCGCGATGACGCCCATGCCGCCGCAGTGGTGCATGGTGACATCGGTGAGATGAATGCCTTTGCTGTCGGTGATGACGATGCCGGGGACTTCACGGCCCTTCGGGCTGAAAACAAGAACGTCACCGACGGAGGCGGAGATGTCGGGGATTTTGATGCGAACGCGGTCAGGGCCGAGTCTCTCAGCGGCAATGCCCTCGCCGACTTTGTAGCGATCCTTGGCCATGAAGGCGGTCTCGCGTTTCACCGGATCGAAGGCGAGAAGGCTGCCGTAGGGGTAGAGGATTTCCCCGCTGGTCACGGTCGTAGCGGGGCCGGTTGACTTCTGGCCATTGGTGAAGACCAGCACGCCATTGCGGATCTCATAGGGGTATTCCTTCGAAAACTCCAAATCGACGTGTTGGGGAGTGATGGCCAGGACCTTTCCCTCGGAATGAAACGGCCGGCTGAAATCCACCGTGAAATTCCTGAGTGTGATGCCGCTCGATTCATCTAACAAAAATGGCACGGTGTAGCCATGG
>DATISV010000552.1:0-9133 GCA_035468505.1 Luteolibacter sp.
ACTCGCCCTGCTCGCGTCCACGATCGTGGTCGCCCAGACCACCGCCAAGAAGGAAGAGCCCGCCACACCGCTGCGCGTCCTGATGCTCACCGGCGGCTGCTGCCACGATTACGAGACGCAGAAGGAAATCCTCTCCGCCGGCATCTCGCAGCGCGCCAACGTGGATTTCACCATCGTCCACGAGGGCGGCAAGGGCACGAAACACCAGTTCGAAATGCTCAAGAAGCCGGGCTGGGAGAAGAACTACGACGCCGTGCTTTATAATATCTGTTTCGCGATGGAAACCGACCGGGACTACATCGAGAGCGTCACCAACACCCACAAGGCCGGCCTGCCCGCGGTGGCGCTCCACTGCACCTATCATTCCCATCACTGGAAAACCGACACCGACGAATGGGAGCGTTTCATCGGCGTCACCTCGCCCAACCACGGCCCCAAGGCCGCCATCACCATCACCCCGGTGAAGCCGGAGCACCCGGTCATGAAGGGCTTTCCCGAATCATGGAAAACGCCGCTCGGCGAACTCTACAACGTGGACAAGGTCTGGCCCACCGCCACCGTGCTGGCGGACGGCGACAACGGCAAAAAGAAACAGGCCTGCGTGTGGGTGAACGATTTCGACGGCACCCGCGTCTTCGGCACCACCGTGGGCCATCACAACGAAACCATGGCCGAGGATGTCTATCTCGACCTCGTCACCCGCGGCCTGCTGTGGACCGCCGCCAGGCTCACCGACGACGGCAAGCCCGTTCCCGGCATGGAGCCGAAGTGAAGCCCGCTCAATTGAGCGGTGGTCATTACGCATGATCCGCGGCCCATCTAACAAACCCGCGCCCAGACCAGCTTGAGGTAGCGTGACTCCGGGTAGTTCGAGAGCGTGGGATGGTCGCCGCCGGCGCCTGTGCGGTCGATGATTTGCAAGCGCCTGCCGAGTTTGTGCGCGGCCGTGGTGACGATGCGCTCGAAGTTCGCGGCATCGAGCATGCCGGAGCACGAGCAGGAAACGAACAGTCCGCCGGGCGCGACGAGTTGCAACGCGAGCTTGTTGAGGTCGGCGTATTTGCCCTGGCCCTTGTCGTCCTCGCGGCCGTGGATGAATTTCGGAGGATCGGCGATGACGAGATCCCAGGTGCGGCCGTTTTCGATCATCGTGCGCACCCAGGTGAAGGCGTCGGCATGGGTGAGCTTGATTTTCGCGCCGTTGAGATTGGCGTTGCGCTTGGCCATCGCCACGGCTTTTTCATCGAGGTCCACTCCGGTGACTTCGGTGGCTCCGCCGAGTGCGGCGGAAATGGAAAATCCGCCCGAGTAACAGCACAGGTCGAGCACGCTGCGGCCCGCCGCCAGGGTGCCGAAGCGGCGGCGGTTGTCGCGCTGGTCGCAGAAAAATCCGGTCTTGTGGCCCGCGGAGAGATCCACCTCGTAGCGGATGCCGTGCTCGCGGACCTTCACCGAACGCACCGCGTCGGATTCCACCCCGCCCTTGCGCGGGATGCCTTCCACCCGCGCCAGGTCCTCATCCACGCCGACCATCACGCGGCGGGTGTCGAAGCATTCGTGCAGCAGCGGCAGCCATTCCGGCAGGCGCTGCCAGGCGGCGAGGTTGGTGATTTCCACCGAGAGCACGTCGCCGAACTTGTCCGCCACCAGGCCGGGCAGGAAATCCGCGTCGCCGTGGATGGCGCGGTAGCATTCGGTGTCCGCATCCAGTTTGAGAATCTCGCGGCGCAGATTGGCGGCACGGCGGATGGCGTCCGCGAAAAACGATTCGTCAATCTCCTCCGCCGAGTGGCGGACGATGCGCAGCGGCATGTTCGATCGCGGATTCCACAAACCCCAGCCGAACGGCTCGCCCTCCTTGCCCAGCACCCGGACCAGATCTCCGGGCCGGGCATCGGGCGACACCTCGCCGATCATCTTCGGCCAGATCGATGGGTGGAAACTGACGGTCTTGATGCGGACGCTCGGCACGCGCGCAGCATCGGCGCGGCGGACGCGGTCTGTCGATCCAAGGCTGCGGGAAAATCCTGTTGCGGCCCGCGCGTGTCCGGCGGCAGATTGCGGGCGTGCGACCGCATTCAAGGCAGATTCTGACGGTGGAGGAGATTTTCGGCCGCAACGGCTGGCATTGCGAACTGATTGAAGGCCGCGACGTCCTGCGCGCCGGTTTCGAAGCCCACCACACGCGGGTCGATCTGATCGCCCAGGCCCACCCTCAGCTCAACGCGCTCGTCATCGTCAGCGAAAGCCCACTGGAACTCGACGACGACCACCGCCCCGTCGTGCTCGAACTGCTCGCCCGTGCCAACAAGCAGCTCACGCTCGGCGGCTTCGAATACGACATCGACCGCGCGATGCTTGTCTTCCGCATCACCAATCTTTTCGAACGCGAGGTATTCGATTCCGACATCGTCGCCTCGATGGTCCACTGTGCCATCGCCGAACTCGACCGCATGACACCCTACGCGGCGATCGTCCGCAACACCCCGCCCGATTTGCTGGACGATATGGATCTGGAACGCCTGTTGATGCGCGAGGATGTGATCCCGCCGCTGCCGGAAAGCGCGGAAGAGGAGGAGTATTGATCTCCGCCGGCCGCTCAGCGCGAAACCCAATCGTCCTGAACATGCCGCAGCGGGCTTCCGCTGTGTCCGCGGATGATTTTATCCGCGGCCGATGCCAGGAAGCGGCGTCTCTCGTCACGCAACAGCGATCCGAATTTCACCGAGCGACCGCTTTTCAATTCCGCCACGATTTCCTTGCTGTCGCTGCCGTTGTCATTCCGGGTTTCCACGATCCGGATTTTCTTCAGATCCGCGGCATCGAAGCGGCGGATCCAACGCAACGGACCGATGCCGGTGGCGATGCCGACCCTGCCGCGCTCCACGCGGACCACCGTCTTGCCCGCGATGCAGGACAGGAAACCGCCGATCATGCCGGCACCGATCACAATGAAAGGCGTCAGGAAAATCCACAGGAAGATCGTCATCCCCGTGCCCATGGTCTTGCCATTCATCTTCGGCGCGGGAAACCATTCCGGCACGTCCACGTTCAGCAGGTGAAGAGTCGATGCCACCGCCAGCAGCACGAACACCGAGACGATCCCGTTCCAAAACAAGGCCACGCCGAGCAATGGCAGCGCCATAACCAGCGAGCGGTGGCTTGTGCCCACCATCTCGCCCATGCCGGAGGGACGGTGCCAGCATCCCTTCGGCGGCTGCTGGAGGTCCACCTCGGGAGCCAGCGCCCGGTCCTCCACCAGTTCGGAAAGGGCATGGACCTGATTGCAGGAGCGGCACAGCGCGATGTCGCGCGCCACGTTCATGTCATCGACCGGAATGGCCTTGCCGCATTTCGGACAAATCGGATCACGCATTGCGGTGTGAGAATTTCAAACGAAATCGGGCCGGTCAATGGCCGGAAACATGGTGTCAGGCACACGAATCCCAACGGGATTCCGCACCCCAGCCCGGGGTTGGCACAACCCCGGGATTCGCGATGGCATCATATCGAACGCTGAAAGCGTTCCGCAGGGTCGGTGTGGATCAATCCCACACGTATCTCTCGTCGAAATCCACCGCGTGTTTACGCAGGAATGCCCGGTATTCGTCCTGAAACGTCATCTTCCGGTGATGCTCATCCTGGTGACGGATGTATTCCACCACCTCGCCCACGCTCGAATGTGACACGGAAAACACCCCGTATCCGTTCTGCCAATGAAATCCCCTCAAATCCGGTGACTTCTCATGAAGCCAATTGGTGGAAACCCGTTTCGTTTCCTTCACCACCCCGGCAACGCTTTGAGTGCGGGGAAACAAACACAATATGTGGACGTGATCCTCGACGCCGCCGATCTCCACGGGAACGCATTCCAGATTTTTCATTGTCGCACCGAGATAAGCATGGAGAACCATGCGAAGTTCCGCGTCGGTGAGGAAGCGCTCGCGGTTTTTCGTCGAAAAGATGATATGCAGATAGATCCGGGAGAGCGATTGGGGCATGATGTGACATCAAGCCTCCACAAGCCCTTCAGGCTTGTCAAACCAGTCCGCCCGAACCCGGGGTTGTGCCAACCCCGGGCTTTGGTTCGGAATCCCTTTGGGATTCAAACTGCGGACGAAGTTCCGGATATCGTCGTTTTTTGGCACCACACCAATTCATCCGTATCCCAACGGGATACCGCATTCCAACCCGGGGTTGATGACAACTCCGGGATTCCGTGGTTCGGAATCCATTGAAATTCAGGATGCGGGCGAAGTTCCGGATATCGCCGTTTTTGATACCACACCGATTCATCCGTATCCCAACGGGATACCGCATTCCAGCCCGGGGTGGGTCACAACCCCGGGATTGGGTCCGGAATCAAACCGAACGCTGAAGGCGTTCCGCAGGCCCGGCGCTCCCCTACGTCCACTCGCAGAGCGATTCGAGATAAGCGGCCGATCCGTCGCGGAGCCAGCCGTCGAGCTGGGCGGGGTCTTTGAGTTGTTGGCCGCGCAGGCGGGGAACTGAGATGTAACGCGTTTCGATGGTGGAGAGCTGGCTCATGTCCACCCACAGTTTCTCGAACTGGCAGACCGGGAAAACGTCCTCCTGGCCGTGGCCCCAGCGTTTTTTCACGTCCTTGAGCGTGATGTAGGTGGGCATTTTCGCGGCCAGCGCGCGGATGGCGGCGGCGGTCCTCGCTTCGTCTGTTAGATCGTTCCTCGTCAGCTGGAAGGCGGTGAGCAGGGCGTCGATGTCGATCCAGCAGGTGTTAGAGTTGTAGTAAGTGAGATGGAACTCGTCCTCCTCGCGCGGCATGGCGAGGCCCTCGACGAGGCGGACATGGCCGTTGACGCGCGCCAGGCCGCCACCGCGGTCTTCGAGCCGGCGGGTGATGACCTCGAAGGTGAGTCCCGCACCGCTGTTGAGGTGGCGGCCAAGCAGGGTGGGATCGGCGTTCATGCCGACGGTGTCGATGTTGTGCATGACGAGCGTCTTGAGCTGAGGGCGCTCTTGCAGCAGCTTGGCGAGTGTGCCGTTGCGGATCAGGTTTGGCACCTCATACCAATGGCCGACGGGGTGCAGGCACTGGAGCGGCAGGTTGTCGGTGTAATCGGCGGCCTCGCCGGCGGAGCGGGCCCAGCCGATGAGCGCGGTGCGCAGGCTGTCGCGGACCTTCTGCTGCTGCACGTCGAGTGCCTGCTGCGGCATTTCCTCCCACATGAATCGCAGGTCGCGTTCGGTGGGCACCATCCGCAGGCCGATCGACTTGCCTTCCGATAGAACGAGCGGTCCTTCGTAGCCGAAGTTATGATATTCGCCGAGGAAATCGCTGGTCGGCTGGTGGGAGAAATAGCTGGTGGTGAAAACGTGGGGCAACGCCGTGCCGCATTCGCGCGAGGTCTTGCGGCTCTTGGCGAGGTGGGTTTCCACGAACGAGCGGTGGCGGCCGCCGAGGCGGCAGAACGGGTTGAGCGCCTTGACCACGCCCGCGCCCTGCGTCCAGCGCGAGCCGGCACCGGCGGCGAGTGTGACAACGGCGACTTCGCCGTTCTTCAGCGCCGCGAGTCCGCGTTCAAGATCGGAGGCGTCGAGCCGCGCGGCTTCTGTTAGATCGCCGGGTTGGACGTCCTCGATGGTGCTGTTGGCCGGCAGGCGGTTCTGGGCAAGACCGATGCGGCCGGCGCGCAGGTCCTCGCGGATCTGTTCGTGGGCGATGCGGTCGAAACCGTAGTGGTCGAGAATCTCGTTGAGACTGCCAATGCTGCCACGGCTTTCCTGTGAGCGCGGGAAAATGGCGTCGAACAAAGTGCGTACCATGCCCTGGAGTTCGGGCCGGGTGCGGCAGGCGTCGGCGAAGTGATCCAGCTCCGCATGACGGCCCGGGCCGAGTTTCTGCCGCTCCATTCGCAACAGCGCGGGCACGGTGAACCGATAGTAACCGGCGGGCATCAGCGCGTCGGGGCCTGGTAGAAGTTCGGCCCAGGATCCGCGCTCGTTGATGGCGAAGTCATATACCACCGGTTCCATCGCGAACGGCAGCGCGGCGGCGAGCGCGTGTTTGGTTTCCGACATGAGTTTCCGCAGGAACTCCTGGCCCTCAGTCTTGCGTTGCGGCGCGAACATGAAACCCATGCCTCCGCCCGACATGCCGCCGAGCATCCAGAAACCGCGGAAGTCATCTCCGAAGGCTTCGCGGGTTTTGGCGATGAGCAATTCGGTGTAGAGGTTGCTGGCCCATGGGATGATCGTCTGGATCGGGCCTTGGAAATTCTCGGTGGTGGCCTTGCCGATGGCGGAGATGTCGCCGGTTTTCAATCCTGTTAGAATGCGGTCGAGGATTTCATGCGTCTCGGACCGCGCCGACCACTCGGGCTGCGAGCGCAGCAGGTATTTTTCGGTGACCATTTCGAGGATCGGCCCCACATTCTGGGCCATGCCGCCGTGGACGAGAACGAGTGAATCCTGCAACGCTCGGCGCGCGTCATCCGGAGCGTCGTCGCTGTCGAGCACGCGGTGGGTGGGCATCAGGCGTCCGCGGCTGATGCCCTGTTCCGGATCGCCCTCGCCGGCGAGTGCGCCGCAGATCAGCTTGATGCCGGGCCAGACGCCGCCGGAGTCCTGCCAGCCGCCGCCGGAGCCGCCGAGCCATTCGCCGAGCAACGCACGGGCGAGCACGATGCGGCGTTCGTTTTCCTCCAGCCCGCCGGTCAGCGACCGTGCCTGGCCGGTGGCGCGCATGCACACGCCGATCAACGCGGCCAGAAGATTGGTGGAAACCGCGAGCCGCGATCCCTTCGGGATGTTGTTCACGTTGCTGACGATTTCCAATCCGCGGCCGGGACCGACGATGCGCTCCAACAGATCCGCAAGATTCTGGCCCGACCCCTCGATGCCGGGCGTAACGATCCCGCTGGCGATCACCGCCGCCTTGAGCAGGCCAAGGTAGTCTTTCGCGAAATCGAAGACCTCGTTGAGAATGGAAATTTCCGCCGAGCATCCGAGGTCCACGCTGGTGAGGCGCAGCACCGGCTGGTCGATCACGCGCAGGCTGGCCTCGACCGGCGGGTTCGGCTCCTGGTCGCGGCCATGCACGGCGAGGTCCACCGAGATGTTGAGCACCTTCGCGCCCTCGGGGTAGTCCATGCCGAGGAAAAAGATATCGCTCCAGCCGCAGTGCGTGAGGTCCATGCGCACCGGCGTGCGCTCGCGCAGCACCGGATAAAGTCCGCTCGCCGGATCGCGGGTGGCGAGTTCCTTGCGGATGCGCAGGGGCTGGTCGTCGGGATGGCCCATGCGGAACATCCACTGGTTGCCGGCGACGCTGCGCACGCTGCGGCGCACCTGGTCGGCCAGCGTCTGGAACGCGAGTTTCTGATAGGCCGAGGCGAGCGCGCTGGATATCCCGTCGCCCGGGCCGTGCTCGCGCTGGTATTTGAGGAAAATGTCGATGGCCTCCTCGAAGCGGCGCTCGAGAAGATTTTCATAACCCTTGAACGGAATCGTGCCGGCCGGCGCGTCTGTTAGAAGCCGCGGCAGATGGAAACGGTGGATGGCGTGCAGGAAAAGCAACGCACGCACGCGCTGATAGAGGTTGTCGCTCTTGCGGCGGAAACCGTCGAGCGCGTCGGCCTGGGCGAGCAACTCGCCGAGCGGGAGTTTCGCGCAGGCGGAATCGAGCGACTGGTTGCGGACGTTTTCGTCCGGCGAGACGATCAGGTCGGTGAGGGGGATCATGCGCGTGCTCAGGCTTGGGATTGGGCGAGCAGATCGACGAGCAGGGCGAGCACTTCGTCGCGATCCTTGCCGGCGAGGCCGAGGGCGAGCTGGGTGGCGAGCAGGCCGTAGTGGAGGTCGAGGTCGTGGCGGCGGCCCTGGATTTCGATGGCGAGATAGCGTTCGCGGCGGGCGTTTTCGGCGAGCGCGGAGGAGAGATCGGTTTGTCCCGCGGCGATGCGTGTGCCGAGGATTTCCATCACCTGCGGCGTGAGCACATGCATGCCGAAGAAGCAGAGGTAGTTTCCGGCACGGAGGCCGGGGACCACTAGTTTCTGCTCGGCCTCGGTGGGGGTGGGTTTTTCGATCACGGTTTCCACTTCGTAGAGCCGCTCGGCACCCTGGACGCGGCGGCCGCCGATGGTGCCATAGAATGGGAGTTTGCTTTCGTGGGTGGCCTGCACGGCGGAGATCGGGCACTTCGCGGATTCCGCGGCGGCAAGGAGTTGGGCGGTACAGGATTCCGCGGCGCGGCTGGTGTAAAGGTGGTCGCCCACCATCAGGAGAAACGACTCGCCGCCAGTGAAATCCGCCGCGCAATGGACAGCGTGGCCATAGCCGAGCGGCTCGGTCTGCGGGATGAAACGCATGCGGCTGGCGAGCGGCCCGGCGGCTTCCGCGTAGGCCGTCTCGTCGCCCGGGTGGACGATGACGGCGATCTCGGAAATTCCGGCAGCGGCGATTTCACCGGCGAGGATGGCGAGAGCGGATTTGGAAATCCCATCGCGATCCACGAGCGTTTGGAGCGGCAGCGTGCGTTGGTTTTTCCCGGCGGCGGTGATGACGGCTTTGGCGACTTTCACGCGCGGATAGTGGAAAAACCGCCTCGCACTGGCAATCACGCGATTGCGTCAGAGATGGGTGCCGCGTCATCCGTGCTTTACCCCGGCGGAACGGGGGGCTAATTCCCCGCCGCAATGCATGGATTTTCCTACCGAAACGGTTCCCTCCACTGCGAGGACGTAGAACTCTCAACCCTCGCGGCCGAACACGGCACCCCGCTCTATGTCTATTCCGCCGGGACCATTCTCGACCACTACCGGCGGCTGGACGCGGCACTGGAGGGCGTGGACCACGAAGTGGCCTACGCGGTGAAGGCGAACTCGAATCTTTCCGTGCTGCGGCTGCTGGCCAACGAGGGCGCGGGATTCGACATCGTTTCCGGCGGCGAGTTGTTCCGCGTCATCAAGGCTGGCGGCGATCCGGCGCACTGCACGTTTGCCGGCGTCGGCAAGACGCGCGACGAGATCGTGTCTGCGCTCGAAAAGGGAATCTAGTCGTTCAACGTCGAGAGCGAGGAAGAACGGCGGTATCTCAATGAGGACGCCAGCGAACTGGGCGTCACCGCGCCCGCCGCGGTGCGGGTGAATCC
>DATISV010000553.1:0-2412 GCA_035468505.1 Luteolibacter sp.
AGACCGCCGGCGGCGATGATGTCACGCGCCTCCTCGCCGAGCCGGCTGCCGGCCGCCATTTCGCGGCGCAGCATGTCGCCGGTGGAGATGTAGATCAGGTTGAAGCGTTTGACGAGGTATTCGGACTGTGTGCCCTTGCCCGCGCCGGGCGGGCCGAAGAGTGCGATGTTGAGCATGGTTTGGATGGGGTTGGAATCAGACTGGATAGAGCAGTTCGTAATCGATCAGGCCGAAGACCGGTTGTCCGTGACGCATGAGGATCCGGCGGGTCTTGCGATGCGGGCGCAGGATGAGGTGGCGCGGCTTGTGATCGAGCACCAGCCAGCCGAGTTGGCGCAGGATGGTGGCCGTGTCGCGCGTCCAATCGATCATCCTGTCTTGTGAAATGCATCCGGCGGCATGGGCCTGCTCGGCATCGACGCCGTCCATCCAGCGGTAAAGCAGGATATAGATGCGTTCCCAGTCATACTCGACCACGTTCTCGCCGCGATCCTGGCTGGCGAGCAGGCGGCGGCCATACGTTCCCTGCAGGTGAGGTTTGCGGCCGAGCTGCCAGGCGAGGTAGCGGGTGGGCGGCGAATAAATGGCCAGCGGGGCCTTGGTGACAAAGTGGCCGCGGCATTGCCGGCGCAGCCGCATCAGGTTGCCGAATTCCTCGAACGGCGGCAGGAATTCCGCATGATCGACACGCGCCATGAAGCCGGCGTCGCCGATCAATTCATCCGCCACCGTGATGCCGACATCCTGGCCGAAGCGGCTGAATTTGACGACCAGCGCGAAGCGGCTGTTCGCCGGATGGGCCACCGGCACGCGGTAAACGGCGCCGGTCGCGCCCGCCAGCGCCCGGCCCGGCTTGCGGAACTGCTCGCCGGCGAACCAGCGTTCCGGCAGCAGGCAATTGGCGCAGGGCCAGCCGTGGCGGGTGATGTAGAGATCGCCGTTCTGTTGTCCTTTAAGATGCAGGTAATCGACCCCGTCGATGCGGCGGCGGAAACGCTCCGGCGCATCGTCAAACGCCGGCTTGAGACCGCGGCCGAGCCTGAGATCGAATCCTTCCATCCGGTTCAGGCGGTTTCGAGTGTCTGCATGCCGAGCACGCTCTCGTAGTCTTCCAGCGTGCCGCCGGACAGGCAGCACTCGATGATTTTCCGGCCGGTGGGCAGCAGGTCCGGCACGAGGAACTGCGGCAGCTCCTGATGGAAGAATTCCTCGAGAATTTCCGCGCCGCGGTCGTAGGCGGCGGCACCCACTTCCGGCTGCTGGTCCACCTCGAAGAACCACACACCGAGCGTGCGCCCCTCCATCACCATTTTCTGCGGATTGTAGCCGAGCAGCGGGCAGCGGGAGGCTTTCATCTGCTTGGCGGTGAAACGTGCGCCGCCGCGACGCGCGAGGTATTCGCGGGTGATCCACTGCGGCATGAAACCCACCTCCCAAGCGCCGATGTGCTGGTTGGGCGTGAGGATGTAGCGGACTTCCGGAGTCTCGATGATCTGGTTGAGCAGCAGGTTGGCATGATCGACGCGGCGACCGGTGGCGAAGGGCCAGTAGGAACCGACACCTTCGGAGGACATGCCCTCGGTGGCGACGATGCTCGGGTTGGCATGGCCGCGCGGGGCGACCAGCCGCCACAGCCAGGCGAGCGACGGCGGCAGCAGGTGGAACATTCCGATGATGCCGTAGGTCGGCTGCGCGGCGGTGCACGGCGGAGTGCGCACACCCATGCTGCGGATGTCCACGTCCACCGGACCCTTCACCACATCCGGCACGATCTCGCGCGGGATGATGACACGTGGATTGGGACAGGGCACACCGGGCTCGTCCTCGGTATGCTCCCAGATGAGCGAGGTGGCTCCAGGCTGACCCTGCACGTTGAGGAACAACAGCGGCTCCGGCGGATGGATGGTGAGTTTTTCCAGATGCGGGTCCACGCCGTAGTGCTCGATGTGGTTGATACGGACGAACCAAGCGTCCTCGGCATCGACCAGGCTGAGTTTGCCGCGGCCTTTTTCCAGTGTCGGATGGCAGAGCGCCATGTCGTCTGTGACGGGCCGCAGGTCGCAGCCGCGCGGCAGCGTGAGGTGGCGCTCTTCGCCGTTGACCAGGTTGCGGCCGATCAGCAGCGAGCCATCGGGCTGGCGGTGCGCGTGTTCGAGCATCTCGCTCTTGCCGCCGCCGCTCGCGCCCTCGTGGGATATGACGATCTTGTTGTCATAGGGGGTGACGATCTTGACGGTGGAGCAGTGCATGGTGACCCACTGCTCGCTCTCGCCGATGTTGAGCAGCACTCCATAGATGCCCTTCTTGGCGCTGGGACCGGGGTAGAGGTTGTAGGAGAACAACTCGTGCGCCGACTTCAGCCGGTTGTGGACCACGACCTGCCGTCCCTCGAAATGCGTGTGGCGGAACGGC
>DATISV010000554.1:0-2047 GCA_035468505.1 Luteolibacter sp.
CGCACGCTCGACGCGGTGAAACGGCGGCTGATGGAGGAAGGCGCGGCCGGCGTCCACAGCGCGGTGCTGCTCTCCAAGGACAAGGCGCGCGCGGCCCACGTCGATGCCGATTATACGGGCTTCCAGATCGGCGACGAATTCGTCGTCGGCTACGGGCTCGATTATCAGGGGAAATACCGGAATCTGCCCTACATCGGCGTGCTGAAAATGTCGGTCGCCTGCTGAATTGCGGGGGGCGGATTATCGTGTTGCCCGAACCGCCCCGGCCTGAAAGTTTTTCCCCGTCACCAGCATCCCAACCATGTCCTACCTGCCGAACATCCCGAAAATCCAATACGAAGGCCCGACGTCGAAAAACCCCCTCGCCTTCAAGCATTACAACCCGGATGAAACCGTCGCCGGCAAGCCGATGCGCGACCACATGCGCTTCGCAGCCGCCTACTGGCACGTGATGCGCAACGGCCTCTCCGATCCCTTCGGCGGCCCCACCGCGCTGATGCCCTGGGACGACCAGTCCGACAGCCTCGACAACGCGCTCAAGCGCGCCGACGTGTTCTTCGAGTTCCTCGACAAGACCGGCATTGATTACTACTGCTTCCACGACCGCGACATCGCGCCGGAACTCAACAACCTCGCGAAGTCGAACGCAGCGTTGGAAAAAGTGACCGAGCACCTGCTCGGCCTGCAGAAAGCCAACAACAAGAAACTGCTCTGGGGCACCGCCTGCCTGTTCTCGCATCCGCGCTATGCACAAGGCGCCGGCACCTCGCCGAGCGCCGATGTGTTCGCTTACGGCGCGGCGCAGGTGAAGGCCGCGATGGATGCCACCCACAAACTCGGTGGCGAAGGTTATACCTTCTGGGGTGGTCGCGAAGGTTACGCGACGCTGCTCAACACCGACATGAAACGCGAACTCGACCACCTCGCCGCGCTGCTTTGGCTGGCGGTCGATTACGCGAAGAAAATCGGTTTCACCGGCCAGTTCTACATCGAGCCCAAGCCGCGCGAACCCTCCACCCACCAGTATGACTCAGACTCGGCGGCATGCCTCAATTTCCTCCGCCAGTATGGATTGATGGATCACTTCAAACTCAACATCGAGACCAACCACGCCACGCTTGCGGGCCATACGATGTTGCACGAACTCACCGTGGCCATCGACGCCGGCGCGCTCGGCTCGATCGACGCCAACCAGGGCGACGAGTTGATCGGCTGGGACACCGACGAGTTTCCGACCGATCTCTATCTCACCACCTCGATCATGCTCAAGGTGCTCGAAATGGGCGGCTTCACCACCGGCGGCCTCAACTTCGACGCCAAGCGCCGCCGCGAGTCGCACGAGCCGGAGGATCTGTTCCACGCCCACATCGGCGGCATGGACGCCTTCGCCCGCGGTCTCAAGGCCGCCGTGGCCATCCGCGAGGACGGCCGCCTCGCCGACTTCGTCGCCAACCGCTACGCCTCATGGAACAGCGGCATCGGCGCGAAGATCGAGGGCAAGTCGGTCACGCTCGAGGAAGTCGCCGCCCACGCGCTCGCCGCGCCCGAGCCGACGCTCGACTCCGGCCGCCAGGAAATGCTCAAGAACATCGTCAACGAGTTCATCTGACACTCGGCGTAATTCCCACGCCCCGCGCGATCCGCCCCGTCCGGCGATCCGCGGGGCGTTTTGTTTCTCAACCCAGTGCCTCGGCGCGTCGTCCGCGTTTTTCGAAACGCAGCGTTTCCGCATAACCGGCGGATTTCGCCAATTCGATGGCCCTGTCGAAATCCCGGCCGATGTCCGCGGGCGCGTGGGCGTCCGATGAAATCACCAGCGGCACTCCCGCGGAGCAGGCGAGTTCGAGAAATTCCGGTGTCGGATAGGCTTCCGCGCATGGCTTGTGCCAGCCGGCGGTGTTGATCTCGATGGTACAGCCGGCGGCGGCGATGGCATCCACCACCGGTTCGTAAAACCGCGCCAGGTCGCCGCCGGGACGATAGGAGAATTTTTTCACCAGATCCGGATGGCCGAGGATGTCGAACAGGCCGCTTTCCGCCATCCGCG
>DATISV010000555.1:0-4059 GCA_035468505.1 Luteolibacter sp.
AGTGCGTGGACCAGGAAAAACGTCAGCGTGCCCAGAACGAAGAGCACAAGAAGTCCCTGCAAAAGTCGGTTGGCTGCTTCCCTCCACATGTTATCTAACAGTCTGTGGTTGCAGGCTGACGTTTTTCCACGGATGGTTGTCGAGCACCAGCGGATGCCAGCCATGGACTTCGGGGCGGTGGAGGTAGAGGCGGGAATACCACGCGACGGGCAGGAAGGGCATGGCCTCCATCAGCTTGCCCTCGGCCTCGGCGAGGATGTCGAGGCGGGCCTGCGGGTCGGGTTGGCGGGCGGCCTTGCGCAGCAGGACCTCGTATTCGGGGCTGTCCCAGCCGGTGTTGTTGTTGCCGTTGCCGCGCGTCCACATGTCGAGAAAGGTGGTGGGGTCGAGGTAGTCGCCGATCCATCCGGCCATGGCGATGTCGAAGTTGAGGCTTTGCTGGGCGGCGATGTAGGATCCCCAGTCCTTCTGCTCGACGGTGAGGCGGATGCCGAGATTGCGGAAGGTCGCCTGCATGGCATCGACGCCGGGGTTGAGGCGCGAGGTGAGCAGGGCGTAGGTCGGCAGGCCCTCGCCATTCGGATAGCCGGCTTCGGCGAGCAGGGCCTTGGCTTCTTCCAGGTCGTATCGCAGGACCGCTGGCGGGCGGTAATCGCCCATCCGCGGCGTGTAGGTTTCCGCCGGTGAGAAGCCCTCGTAGATGTATTTGCAGAGTTCCTCGCGGTGGATGGCGAGCGAGAGCGCGCGCCGCACCCGCGGATCATTCAGGCCCGGACGGGTGGTGTTGAGGCGCACGAAGACGGTGCCGACGTAGGGTTCGGTGCGCAGGAACTGCGGGTATTCTCGCCGGGTTTTTTCCAGCAGGTCGGGTGGCAGGCTGTAGGTGGTATGAAGTTGTCCGGCGAGGAACGAGCGGGTCTCGGTGTAGGGGTTTTCGATGGGGTAAAACCGGATGCCGTTGAGGCCCGTGTTTTCCGCGTCCCAGTAGTGCGGATTGCGCCGCACTTCGATGTAGTGGTTGTAGCGCCACTCGTGCAGTTGGAACGGTCCGTTGCCGACGAGATTCCCCACCGTGGCCCACTTGGTGAAGCGGTCGGTCATTTTCCCGTGCTTCAGGATGACGTGTTTTGGCACCGGAAACCAGGTGCTGTGACGCGACTTGGATGGCAGGTAGGGCACCGGTTCGCGCAAGGTGACGACCAGTGTGTGCGGGTCCGGCGCGCGCAAGCCGAGCTTGGCTTTTTCGAACAGATCCGGCGCGCCGGCCTCGGCGTGGGCGAGCAGGCGGTCGATGACGAGCGAGCGCGTTTCCTGCGGAATCTCCTCCGGCCACTCGATCAGCGTGGAATCACCGCGGATGGCGCGGAGCTGCGCGGCATCGAGGCGGTCGAGGCCCTTCGATGCCAGCAGGCGGCGGCGCTCGTCAGTGGTTAGCGAAGCGAACTCGCGGTTTGCCAGTTCTTCGGCGTTGATCGATTCGTCGCCCTGGAAGTTCGCCTTGCGCAGGATTTCCCAAGGGGTCGGGAATTCCTCATCGAGACCGCAGAGGATGTGGCCGCGTTCGTCGCGGTTGTAGGCCTCCGCGTTGCGAATCGAGTGCAGCATCGGCGCATAGGCCGCGGCCAGCTCCGGATGAAGCATGCGGTGGTAGGAAAACAAAAAATCCTCCGCGGTGAGCGGCGCGCCGTCCGACCACTTGGCCTCGGGGCGCAGGTGGAAGATCCACTCGGTCATGTCCTCGTTGTGCTCCCAGTGCGTCGCCACCCCGGGAACCATTTTTTCGTCATCGCTCGGGTGATCGCCGCAGAGGCCCTCGAACAGGGCGGAGAGGATCTTGTTTTCCGGCACGCCGGTGACGATCTGCAGGTCGAGCGCGCGCGGCTCGGCGGAATTTCCCACCAGCAGAATGCCCTCGCGGTTCGCGCGTTCGACCATGGTCTCGCGCTTGCACGCGGTGAGCGTGAAGCCGAGCAAGATGGCAAGGAACGTGGTGGCCGGTCGTTTCAAAATCGGCCGGACTCTAACCCTCGCGGGATGGCTGCCAAGTGATTTGTCGGCCGCTGCGGACCATCTCAGGCGATGTGTGTTTGATAAGCCGCCGCATCCATGAGCTTGGCGGCGTCGTCCGGGTTCTTGACACGCAGTTTGAAGATCCAGCCCTTGCCGTAGGGGTCGGTGTTGACCAGCGAGGGATCGGCTTCGACTTCCGGGTTCACTTCGATCACCTCGCCGCCGACGGGCGCATAGATGTCGCTGGCGGCCTTGACGGATTCGACGACCGCGGTCGGGTCGCCGGCATCCACCGCGCGGCCGACGGCGGGCAGTTCGACGAAGACCACGTCGGTGAGTTCTTCCTGGGCGTGGTCGGAAATGCCGACGGTGGCGGTGTCGCCTTCAAGGCGCAGCCATTCGTGGGACGGACAGTAGCGGAGGTCGGATGGGATGTTCATGGTGGTGGAAAAATATTTCAGGGAATAAGCCCCAGTGCGGCGGCCCATTCATGCCAGCGGTTTTGCAGGGAGTGGCGAGTCAAAATATCGTCAAATCGCTGTCGGTCGAAATCCGGAAGCTCGACCAGATAGACCAATCTGGCCCGGTCTTTCGGGCGGCCCACGGTGAGAGCAATGGCGGCAAGATGCTCGGGGCGCATCACGCGGACCGAGTGGTTTTCCCATTTCAATTCGGCGGCTTCTTCGACGGCCTCGGTTTCCATGCCGGGCGAGGCACTGAGAAATTGCACCGGAAACCCGTGGATCAGAAGTCCTTCCTCGTCGAATTCGCTGAAACCGAGTTCCGCCAGGCGGCTGTAAAGTGGTGCCATGGAAACCAGTAGCGAGCCGAGCGGAGGATCAATGAAAACGAACACATCCACATCGCGGGTGGCCAACGGTTCGCCATGGATGCCGGCCGCAGTGGCTCCTCCGATGGCGTAGCGTTTCAGCGATCCTTCCCGGACGAGCTGTTCGAGGATGTCGCAGACGGCCTGCATGCGTGTTTGATTCGTTCCAGTTCGCGGGTTTCGTGGATGAATTTGCCGATGAGTTCGATTTTCTCGCCAATTGGCAACTCGCGCACGCGCCGTCTCCAGTTAGGCATTCCACGGGCATTCATGGGATCAGTGGATCGGCTTACTTGGCGGGTTTGTAAAACGGCTTTTTCACCACTTCGGCCGGGAAGAGGCGGCCGCGGACGTCGATTTGCAGGGCGGTGCCGGGTTTGGAGAATTCCGGTGGCAGGTAGGCCATGCCGATGCCGGTCATGAGCGAGGGCGAGAGAGCGCCGCTGGCGAGTTCGCCGATCACCGTGCCGCCCATCGCGACGACCGGGTAGTGAGCGCGCGGCGGCGGGGCCTTGTCGGTGTATTTAAGCGCGGTGAGTTTCATCGGCGGGCCGTCGGTCTTGTGGCGGACGAGCGTGTCGCGGCCAATGAAGTCCGGTTTTTCCAGATCGCAGAAAAACCCGAGGCCGGCCTCGATGGGAGAGCGTTCGGGCGAGAGGTCGTTGCCGTTGAGCGGATAGCCCATTTCGAGCCTCAGAGTGTCGCGCGCGCCGAGGCCGCAGGATGCGGCACCGGCGGCCAGGAAATTTTTCCATGCGGCGATGCCCTCGGTGG
The DNA here is from genome assembly GCA_035468505.1 of Luteolibacter sp. GTDB lineage: Bacteria > Verrucomicrobiota > Verrucomicrobiia > Verrucomicrobiales > Akkermansiaceae > Luteolibacter. The sequence goes on from DATISV010000555.1 coordinate 3,614, forward strand.
CCGGGCAGAAATACTCGAAGCCGTCCTCGCCGGTGTATCCGGTGCGGCAGACGATGCCGCCGCCTGTTAGCGTGGCGATGCCGTTGCGAGGCGGCAGGATGTCGTTCGGGAACGCCTTTGAGAAAACCGCCGCGGCATCCGGTCCCTGCACCGCCATGCCGGCCCACAGTTCGCTTTCGTCGCGCAGCGAGGCGCCTTCGTCTTTGTGCGAGGTCATCCAGGAAAAATCCTCCCCGATCATTGAGGCGTTCACCACGAGGAACCACGAGTTTTCACCCGTGCGGTACACGATCAGGTCGTCGATCACGCCGCCGCGCTCGTTGAGCATGAGCGTGTATTGGCCCTGGCCGGGGGCGAGTTTGAGCACGTTGTTGGTGAGCAAACGTTTGAGCCAAGCGGCGGAGCCTTCGCCCTCCACGATGAACTGCCCCATGTGCGAGATATCG
>DATISV010000556.1:0-3912 GCA_035468505.1 Luteolibacter sp.
CTTGCCGTAGCGGTTGATGAGCGTGCTGAAGCAGCGCTTGCCCTCGTCGAGGCGGCCGGACTGATAGTGGCTGTTGCCGAGATACCACCAGGCCATTTCGGCGTTCGGGTGGTTCGGGTAGAGATCGAGGTATTGGCTGAACATGTCGGCCGCGCGCTGGAACCACTCTACGCGGTTTTCCATATCCGTGGCTTTCTGCGCGGAGTCGTAGAGGTTTTTCCCACGCTGGAAGAAATCGTTGGCGGCGTCCGGCGCGAGAACGGGATCCGCCGGCTCGGCCCGCGGAATCTGGGCGGCCGCGGGGCTGGCTAGGAGCAGGGCGATGGCGAGCGTGAGTTTCAAATCGGGATGGCGGATGGGTTCAGCGTTGCTCCGGCTGCGGTTGCTGGGTGGCGAAGGAGATGTTCCAGATGCCGGCCTTCGAGCAGGTGTCGATCACTTCGACGATGCGCTGGTAGTCAACCGATCCGTCGCCGCGGATGCGCACCGGCTGGTTTTCGAACTGGCGGGCGATGGCGGAGAGTTTCTCATGGAGCTGAGGCAAATCCACGGTGGCTCCCTCGACGCGGATGGTGCCGCTGGAAAGGACGTTGATGATGATCTCGCCTTTCGGGCGGTTCAGCTCGGCTCCTTCCTCGGCGGTGGGAACGGAGACGTCGAGTTCGGTTTCGTAGCGGCTGAACTGCCAGGTGACGATGAAGAAGATGAGCAGCAGGAACACGATGTCGATCATCGGCGCGAGCTGGATGCCCGCGGGTTCCGGTTGGCGGCTGGAGAATTTCATGCCGTGCGTGTTTCCTCAAATGCCGTGAAGATCGCGGGATTCCGCGTCGCGCGGAACGGGCATCGCGTATTCCTCGCGCACCCGCTGGGCCGGCGACGGATGGGGGTGGGCGGTCTGCCGCTCGACCTGCGAGTGAAGCAGCGTGAGCAGGTGGGTGGCGGCGGCTTCCAGTTCGGCGATGTATTTCTGCACCCGGCCGCGGAACAGCGAGTAGAAAACCAGCGCCGGGATGCCGATCATCAGGCCGGCCGCGGTGGTGATGAGCGCCTCGGAAACGCCCTCGGCCAACTCCATCTGGCGCACGCCCTGCATGTCGCCGGTGGCCACTTGCAGGAACGACTTGATCATTCCCAGCACCGTGCCGAGCAGGCCGACCATTGGGGCGATCGAGCCGATGTCGGCCAGATACGTGATGCGCGAGCTGAGCAGGCCGGCCTGGCGCGAGCCCTCGGCCTCGGCCACCTCGCGCACGCCGCCGAACGAGGCCATCGGGTATTTGGTGAGGAAATCGAGCGTCTTCTGGGTGATGCGCGCCATGCAGCCGTTCTGGCGGTGGCAGTAGGCGATCAGGCCGAGGTAGTCGCGCTTGCGGATCATCGCCTCGGCGGCGTCCATGAAGCGGTCGCTGACCACCGCGTTGCGGCGGATGGTGAGCAGGTAAATGAAGATCAGCACCACCGCCACGATCGAGAGCAGGGCGAGCGGATACATCATGATGCCGCCGGCTTCGACGATTTTCATGAAGTCCATTTCCTCGATGGCCTTGGCGTCCGCTTCCGCGGATTCCTGGGCGATCGAGGTGGCGGCGGATGCGAAAAACAACCCCGCGGTGGCGATGAGACGATGATGCATGAAATTCGTGGGACTTTAATCGTCGCCATGGCCAAAGCAAGCCCGGCAATGGCGGGTGTGGATACGCCCGCCAGACGGCGGATTTATCCCGCGATACCGGGCGGGCTCAATCGTCCGTCCGGATCGTTGCCCGCCATGCGTCCCTGTCAGGCCGTGTTGCCGCGGCGGCCCCGGACTTTGCCGGCATTTTCCGCTCCGCGTTTTTTCTCCTTCTCCACGTCCGCCCTGTAGTTAGCGTGTCGCCAATTATCCTACGCCCATGCAATCCAAACTGCTCCTCACCCTCGCTCTTTCCGTGGCGATCCCCGGAACCGCCCTCGCCATCACCGATCCCGAAAATCTCGGCCAGTGGGACAAACCCACGAACACCGGCCCGGACAAGGAGGTGCCCGGTTTCCTGGTCAACCTCGGCCCCACCGGCGCGCGCGCCATTCTCAAGGAAACCTCCTTCGTGGTGAAACACGTTTTCGCCGGCTCCCCGGCCGGTGGAAAACTCCACATCGACGACGAGATCACCGGTGCCAACGGCACGCCTTTCTCCAAGCACACCTTCGGCAAGTTCTACGGCATGGAACCCGGTGCCGGCTACGAAGGGCCGATCATGGACATGGGCAAGGCCATCGAGGACAGCGAGGGCAAGGACGGCACACTCGCCCTGGATGTGATCCGCGACGGCAAGCCCGCCACGGTGGACATCCAGCTCGAAGCCATCGGCCGCTTCAGCGACACCTATCCGAAGCAGTGCAAGAAATCGGAGAAACTCGCCGCCCGCGCGATCGACTACCTGCTCAAAAACCCGCAGGAACGCACCGATCACGTTCACGAAAAAGGCCTCTACGGTCTGGCCTTGCTCGCTCAAGGTAAAACCATGGAGGCCGAAACCCTGGCCATGGCATGGAACGAACCGCCGGGCGAAAAACAGTGGACCTGGTATCCGTCCTACCAAGCCATCTTCCTTGCCGAATATTTCCTCCAGACCGGCGACAAGCGCGTGCTCCCGACCATCGAGGAGGACTGCAAACGCCTCTACCTCTCCCAGGTCATCGATCCGGAACTCTACAAGGACGCCATGCACGGCGGCCAGCCGCAGGCGAAGAACTTCCTCAAGGGCGGCAACGGCCACGGCGCGCGCTGCGCCGGCTACGGCACCATGACCATCACCACCCTGATGGCCATGCTGTCATGGGAACTCGCCGAGGACTGCGGAATTGAAATCGAAGACTTCAACCGCGACATCGCCTACGACTGCGTCCACACCCACACCGGCGAAGACGGCTACATGGGCTACCGCTTCGCCACCGGCGCCTACACGCCGGTCGGCCGACAAGGACTCGCCATCATCGTCCACAAGATCGCCGAACGTCCGGACACCGACGCATACCTCAGCCGCATCACCCCCGGCATGGCGAAATCCAAGACCCGCCTCAACGACGGCCATGGCGACAACGCCCTCGCCTGGGGCTGGGCGCTGCTCGGCATCCAGCTCTCCGGCAACGACGCCGCCACCCGCGAGGTCTTCGACTACAACAAGGCCTTCATCAACATGTCCCGCACCCACGACGGCGCCTTCGTCATCCAACCCGGCCGCAACCTCCACGAAAAAGCCTACTACATGTCCCCACGCGTCCATCCGACCGCAGCCATGGTGTTGGCGCTTGGAACGGAGAAGGGGAGGCTCAGGATTCAGGGAGTGAATGGAAAACCGCAGTCATGAATCATGATTGATGATTTTTGAACTGACGAAACGCATTCTTCATCTTTCATTCAAAATTGTCTCCGGCCATGCAGGTCAGGGCTACGCCGGTTTCCAGCGTCGCTAGCGCCCCTGCCGCATTCCAAAATCAACAATCGTCACTCATCAATCTCTTCCTCTCCCCACTGATCACTGATCACTCGGCACTTCTCCTACTCTTCCCTGAAAACTGAACACTGAAAACTAGTAAACTTCTTCCATGAAACCCACCATCGCGTTCCTAACATCCGCACTCCTCGCAATCACCTGCGCGGAAGCCAAACCCCTCAAAGTCTTCATCCTCGCCGGCCAGTCGAACATGGAGGGACACGCGCGCATCGAGACATTTGATTACATCGGCGACGATCCCGCCACCGCGCCGCTGCTCAAGATGATGCGCGGAGCGGATGGAAAACCGGCCGTCGCCGAAAACGCCTGGATCTCCTATCTGACCGGACATCATGAGGGCAACGCCAACGGCGAGGGCACCGGCAAACTCACTGCGGGATACGGTGCCAGAGGTTCCAATCCCACCCAGGACGGC
>DATISV010000557.1:0-2457 GCA_035468505.1 Luteolibacter sp.
GGGCATGGGCGTCAAGTTAAGGCCACGAGTTCCAGGCAGGCTGGAAGCCTATCCCCCCTCGCGCCACGGTGATCGACCGCATGGTTGCGGCTCATCTTTTGACGTCCACCCATTGTTTGGTGCGTGCCGATTCGAGCACGGCGTCGCAAACGTGCTGGGTGCCGAGCGCGTGGCGGAAATCGGGGAAGCGTTTTTCGGCCTTCGGGTCGTCGAGCGACTTGAGGAACTCGGCGAGTTCGTGGATGAACGAGTGCTCGTAGCCGAGGCAGAGGCCGGGGACCCACCAGTTGCCGGCGTAGGGGTGGTCGCCGTCCGAGCAATGGATGCTGCTCCAGCCGCGGCGGTCGCCGGGCACGCCGTGGTCGAAATAGGAGAGGCGGTTGAGATCGTGGAGATCCCAGAAGAGCGACTTGTTTTCCCCGTTGATCTCGAAGGTGTAGAGCGCCTTGTGGCCGCGGGCATAGCGGGTGGATTCGAAGATCGCCAACGAGCCGTTTTCGAAACGGGCGAGGAAGGCGCAGGCGTCGTCGATGGTGACGGCCTGCTTCTCGCCGGTGGCGGTATGGACGCGCTCCTTGATGAAGGTCTCGGTCATCGCGCTGACGGAAACGATGTCGCCGTTGATCCACCGCGCGGTGTCGATGCAGTGGGCGAGCAGGTCGCCGGTGACGCCGGAGCCGGCCGCCTTGGCATCGAGACGCCAGAGCGCGGCACCGCCTTGCGGGAGGTCTTCGGAGATCGTCCAGTCCTGGAGGAAATTCGCGCGGTAGTGGAAAATCCGGCCGAGTTCGCCGGCGGCACCGATGTTTTTCGCCAGTGTGACGGCGGGCAGGAAACGGTAGTTGTACCAAACCAGGTTGGGCAATCCGGAGGCCTCCACCGCTTTGACCATTTCCTCGCCTTGCGCGCCGTTGAGGGCGAGCGGCTTTTCGCACAGGATCATCTTGCCGTGCTTCACGCATTCCAGCGCGATCTCGGCGTGCGAGTCGTTCGGCGTGCAGATGTCGATGGCGTCGATGTCCTCGCGGGCGACCAGCTTGCGCCAGTCGGTCTCGTAGGACGCGTAGCCCCATTTTTCGGCGAAGGCTTTCACTTTCGGCTCATCGCGGCCGCAGACGGCCTGGCGGACGACTTCGTGGCTAGAATCGAAAAAATGACCGACCTGCGAATAAGCATTCGAGTGCGTGCGGCCCATGAAGCCGTAACCGATGAGTCCGATGCGGAGTTGTTTTTTCATGATTTTCAATGGGTTAGGTTAAAGTAGAAGAAAAACGCTTGTGAAAGCGAATCAAATGATGCAAATTTTGATGCATGAGAACGACCGTAACGTTGGATGACCAATTGTTGGAAGCCGCCGGCAAGTGGACCGGGATCCAGAACAAGTCGGAATTGATCAACCGGGCGCTCAAATTGCTCGTCGATCAGGAACTCTTGGAGCGGTTTCTCGCCTTGGAGGGCACCATGCCGGACTTGGCGTATCCCGAGCGGAGCCATCGGTCCGGCCGCGAGCCGCTTTCCACACCCGTGTTGAACGATTCGGATGAATGAGCCGGGCCGAGTGTTGGTGGACACCAATGTGTGGATCGACTTCCTGCGGAAGCCGCTTCCCGAATTGCGCGAGCTGCTGAAGCGGCGGCGGGTGATCTGCCATCCCTGCGTGATCGGCGAAGTGCTGGTGGGCAGTCCGCCGAATCGCGCGATGATCCGGCAGTTCCTGCTGTCGCTGCCGTCGGCGGTGGAGGCGGACTTCGTCCAAGTGCTGCGCATGATCGAGACCCGCGGTCTGGCCGGGCGCGGTCTGCAATGGAACGACGTGCTGCTGCTGGCCGCGGCCAAACTCAGCGCCGCGCGCCTGTGGACGCGCGACAGGCGTCTGGCGGTGGCGGCGGATGAGTTCGGCATCGGCTGGGTCGAGGGTGTGGTCAAATTGACGGATGAAAACCGTTAGATGGCCTCATCCACGGCGATCATCGCCTTGAGGACGTGGTTCCAGGTGTCGGCGTTTTCGAGCACCTCGTTGGCGAACATGCAGCCGTCCCAGCAGATGTGTTCCATGCCGCGGGATGACGCGTCCTTGAGCCAGTAGGTGGCGCATTTCGCGATGTCGAGTTTGCCGTTGGGATCGTTCGCCTGGCAATGGCGGCCGGTCTTGTCGTGGGAGCCGGTGCCGTGAACGCTGCCGTCGTTTTGCGCGACGTGGAAATCCAGGGTCCATGGGCGCAGCGCGTCGGTCATGGTCTGATAGGCGGCCCAGAACTCGGCGTCGCTGTAGCCTTCCTTGAGCAGCGCGGCTTCCGGCGCGTTGTAGCCCATCAGATAGAGATAGGTGTGCGCGAGATCGGCCTGGAAACCGACAACTCCGGGAAGATTGGTGGCTTCAAGCGTGTCGAGCATCGCCTTCCACGAATGCATGCCGCCCCAGCAGATTTCGCCTTCGGCGGCGAGGCGTTCGCCGTG
>DATISV010000558.1:0-6209 GCA_035468505.1 Luteolibacter sp.
TCAGCATCCTCTACATCGACGATCTCGCCCGCGGCGATGTCGGTGCGTTCGGCTGCCCCGATCCGGCAACGCCGAACATCGACCGCTTGGCCGAGCAGGGCGTGCGGATGACCACGGCCTACACCCACAACGCCCCGTGCAGCCCGAGCCGGACCGCGCTGATGATGGGCTGTTACACCCAGCGCTTCGGCAAATACGGCCTCTCCCGCGGCGTTCCCATCCCGGACGACAAGCCGACGCTCGCCGAGACGCTGCGCGACGCCGGATACCTCACCGGCACGATCGGCCACGAGAAATGGGACATCGGCAGGTGGGACCAGGGTGCCATGGACCGCGGCTTCATGGTGTCTGCCAAACAGCCGCCGCGCGTCAAGGCGCCCGACGGCCCCGGCCACAACTCATGGTATCTCGACATCAACGGCGCCTACCTAACAGAAACCGAGGGCGACTACGCCGTCGAGTTCATCTCCCGCCATGGCAAGGCCGGGCGGCCGTTTTTCCTCTACTACGTCCCCCTCGCCGTCCACACGCCGTTGCATGAGGTGCCGGAAAAATACTTCGCCCGCCTCTACCCCGGCCACGAAGGGAAATACAGCCCCCGCCAGCATCTGCGGGCCGCGCTGCTGGCGCTCGACGACCAGATCGGCCGCATTCTCGACAAGCTGCGGGAAATGGGCATCGCGGAGGAAACCCTGATCATCTTCAGCAGCGACAACGGCGGCGACCCCGGAGCCCAGGCGCGGCCGCTTCCCTACCGTGGCGGCAAGGGCGGAACAAACCGCTCGAACCTCCAATGGGAAGGCAACTACCGCATGCCCACCATCGTCTCCCATCCCGGCACCCTGCCCGCCGGCAAAACCTTCACGGGCATGTCGTCCACCATCGACTTCTACGCCACCGCCGCCGCGCTCGCCGGAACCGCGCTGCCGGAACACTGCGAGGGCGTGAACCTCATGCCCCTGCTCCTCGGCGAACGCCAGCCCGATCCCGACCGTATCCTGTTCTGGAACACCCACGGCTCCCAGATCACCCGCTGGAAACAGTGGCGCATCGTCAAATTCCGCGACGAACCCGCGTGGCGGCTCTACGACATCGAAGCCGACCCCGGCGAAACCACCGACCTGGCAGCCAAACATCCGGACGTGGTCGAATCCATGGCCTCGCGCTACCAGGCATGGCTCGACGAAATGGCCGAGCCCGCCAAGCCCGTGCGCCCGCCGGACGAACTCTTCAATCACACCACCCAGGGCAATCACGCCCGCCGTCCCTTCGGTTACGGCTGGATGACCGTCGAGGAGTGGGATCGGATCAAACACGATCCCACCCAGTGGAGCGAGCACCACGCCCGCGAGCGGATTCTCAAGGCAAGGGATCAACAATAAGGGTTTTCATCGGGCGGACGGCTCCCGGGCCTTGCATCCTCCGCGATCCGGTTTATCCGGCCTCGTGTCCATCGTCGTTCCATCCATCGATCATCGCCTCGCCATGCGGGAAAGGCCCACGGGGTTTCCGGTGATGCGGCAGCGGTGGGCGGATTTGTTGTTCCTGCACTGGCGCGTGCCGGTGGAAACGATCGCCGCACGCCTTCCTGCGGGACTGCACGTGGACACCTTCGACGGCAGCGCGTGGCTCGGGGTGGTGCCGTTTTTCATGGAGCGCGTGCGGCCGGTGCTGCTGCCGCCGGCGCCGGGGATTTCATGGTTCATGGAACTCAACGTCCGCACCTACGTGCATGACGACGAGGGAAATCCCGGCGTGTGGTTTTTCTCGCTCGATTGCAACCAGCCGCTGGCCGTGGAAATCGCGCGGCGGGCATTCCATCTGCCCTACGAGCACGCTTCGATGCGGGAGGAACGGGCGGCGGAGCGTATTTACTACGAATGTCGTAGAGACGGGCACGACACGAAGGCGGTGTTCGATTACGAACCGGCGGGCGATCAGGCGCTGCCGGCTGCAGAGGGATCGCTGGAATGGTTTTTGGTCGAGCGCTATCTGCTTATCTCGGCCGATGGGCGCGGACGCCTGCACCGCGGCCGGGTCCATCACGCGCCTTATCGAATCTCCGAGGCAAAGTGTGCGCAATGGTCGGCGGAGCCGCTGCGCTGGGATGGATTCGCGGTGCCGAAGACAGCTCCAGAGTCGGCGCTTGTCGCGAAGCCGGTGGACGTGCGGGTATTTCCGCTTGCGGCGGCACGCGGGGAGGCGGATGGATTTCCGCGATGACGCGCATGCTGGAGGATTTTTTCGAGCAGGACCCGGTGACCTGCGCGCGGCGGCTGATCGGCTGCCGCTTCGAGTGGCACGGCTGCGTGGCGCGGATCGTGGAAACCGAGGCCTACGATTCGATGGACGATCCGGCGTGCCACACATGGTTCCGGCCGAGCGCGCGCGAGTTCGTCAAGCCCCAGCGACCGGGCGACGCATACGTATATATGAATTACGGCGTGCACTGGCTGTTCAATATCCTGGTCAAAGGCGGGGAACGCGAGGGTTTCGTGTTGTTCCGGGCGGTCGAGCCGCTGAACGGCATCGAGCGGATGCGCAAACGCCGGCCCGGCGCGAAGGATGAGTTGTTAGGCGCGGGACCGGGACGTTTGACGCGCGCGCTCGGCATCGATGGCAAGGCGCACGGGAAATCGTTTCTCGGCGCGGCCAAATGCGGGATTTTGTTGGATGAACCGGTCGAGCCACTGGCCGGGCCGCGCATCGGGATTTCCCGCGCGCAGGAACTGCCATGGCGCTTCGGTCATCCCGCGTCGCGCTCGCTGAGCCGCAGGTTTTGAAATATTGTTAGATCTTATGCTCCTCGCCGGTGCCGTAGCGCTCGATCATGTAGTCCATGTCCTTGTCGCCGCGGCCGCTGAGGTTGACGAGCACGGTGCGCGGCGTGTCCGGATTTTCGCGGGCAAGGCGCATGGCGTGGGCGACGGCGTGGGCGCTTTCGAGCGCCGGGATGATGCCCTCGTTGCGGCTGAGCACATAGAAGACCTCGACCGCGTCGTTATCACTGGCGGTGACGTATTTCACACGACCGCTGTCCTTGAGGTGGCAGTGCTCGGGTCCCACGCCGGGATAGTCGAGCCCGCTGGCGATCGAGTGAACGGGTCCCGGGTCGCCTTTTTCGTCCTGCAAGAGGTAGCAACGGAAACCGTGGATGATGCCCTCACGGCCGTAGGTCATCGATGCCGAATGGCGGCCCGGTTCGGGGCCCTGGCCGAGCGGTTCGACGCCGTGCAATTCCACCGGATCGTCGAGGAAACCAGCGAAGATGCCCATCGCATTGCTGCCGCCGCCGACGCAGGCGGTGACGATGTCGGGCAGGTTGCCGGTCATTTCCAGAATCTGCTCGCGCGCCTCGATGCCGACCACCTGCTGGAAAGCGCGCCCCATCCTCGGAAACGGATGCGGCCCCACCACCGAGCCGATGCAATAGATCTGGTTTTCGGGGTCGGTGACGTAGGCCTGGAGCGCGGAGTCCACCGCTTCCTTGAGCGTCTTCAATCCATGGGTGGCGGGAATCACCCGCGCACCGAGGATTTTCATGCGCGAGACGTTGGGTGCCTGCTTGGCGATGTCCACCTCGCCCATGTAGATGTCGCATTCGAGTCCGAAATAGGCGGCGGCGGTGGCGAGCGCGACGCCGTGCATGCCGGCTCCGGTCTCGGCGATGAGTTTCTTTTTTCCCATGAATCGCGCGAGCAGTCCCTCACCCATGCAATGATTGAGCTTGTGCGCGCCGGTGTGGTTGAGGTCTTCGCGTTTCAGATAGATCTGGGTGCGGCCGAGTTTCTTGGAGAGCCGTGCGGCGTGATATGTGGGCGTGGGCCGACCCTGGAAGTGTTTGCGGATGCGGCGCAGCTCTTCGATGAAATCGTGCGAGCGCGAGACTACCTCGTAGGCCCGGCGAACTTCGACCAGCGGCGCTTCCAGTTCCGGCGGAACAAACACGCCGCCATATTTTCCGAAGTATCCGGCGCTGTCGGGCGTTTGTTGGATCGAACGAGGCACGGGTCTGGTATTCATGGCATGGCGGGGTGATTGGCCATCCTTGTCACCGAGGCGGCATCGCCAGGCAAGCGGCCATGCGCCCGATGCGAAGCCATGCGCAATGAAAGAGAATCCGCGGAAAACCCGGAAGGTCCCCGCACCACGTTGTCATGAGCGCTCTTGCGAACACTCGCGCATTCGCTGGGGGGTACGCCACGTGGTGCGGGGAAAGGGTTCGGGAAACCGGCGTCACCGTGCTTCACCGGCATGATGGCGTCAATTTTTCCGCGAAAAATTCCTTCCCGGCCACGCGATCATGGCACCCGGGGTGGGACAAATAGGGGGGCACCCTGGAATTTACTGCGGATTTTTCCCGTAGCCCGGCGCAGGTCACCAGCGCAACAGGCGGGTGACAGCCGCGCGCAGGGCGGTTTCCAGCACTGCGGCCTCTCCGTGGCCGACGGGAATCGTCACCTTGCGCAGCGATTTGTCCGCGCCGTCCTGGCGCGACACGGTCATCAGCCACGGTGCACGGTCGGGGTCCTCGCGCAGGGTCAGTTCGAAGGCGCTGTTCGCTTTTTCGGCCTGATGGAACAGCTTGGCTTGAGGCTGGCGACCCTGCAGCGTGGCGAGCACGGTGCCGAGATCGGAGAGCCCCCACTTCATGGTGATCTTGGACTCCCAGTCGAACTGCTTTTCGCCCGACTGGCTGGCGGCATCCACAAACAGCGCCGCCTTCGTCCGATTGAGGCCGAAACGGATCACCCCGCCGGTGCCGCGGCTGTTGGGTTTGTAAATGGCATAGTCCGGCGTGCGTTCGGGACGGGGAGTTTCGGTGGTGGTGGCGGGATCATCGATGGTCTGGTTCATGGCATCTTGGGGTTGGATACGGCCGCATATTGATCCGGTATCCAACCGCATGGCAAGCGGAAAATGTTCAAAAGAACAATTTCATCCGAACATCACCAATGCCTTTCAGCGCCCCCGGCATCCCGGGAATGTCCCGGCGGCGGATTTCACCGGAGATTCACATGCGTTTCATCATCCCAACACAAGACCGGGCGAGGGTCGGGCCGTCATGAAACCAAACACCACACAAGACACGATTGTGATCCCGGTCGGGATCGGGCGGCTGAAACTCTGGACCCGGCGCGCACTGGAAACCGCGGGCTGGCTGATCTGCCTCGGCCTGCTGGCGGCAAGCGCCGCGGTGGCCGGCGGTGCGGCGCTGGTCTGGCTCGTTTCGGGTTCCGAAACACTCCTCGCGTTCGGTCTGGCCGGCGGCCTGGTGCTGGGCCTAGCCGGCGTGTGGCATCTGCTGCACCGGCTCGACCGGACGGCTCGTCAACTGCGGTGACGGGATGAATAAAGCTGGAGGCGGAGGCGGGAATCGAACCCGCGAATGACGGTTTTGCAAACCATTGCCTTACCACTTGGCTACTCCGCCGTTGCGGGTTGTGAGGGACCGCGCGGGGGCGATTGATTACGCGCCGGGCGAGGCCGTGTCAATGCCCGGTTGGGTGGAAATCGCGGCGCGCGTTGCGGCGCGGAGCTGCGTGAGGCGTCAGATTTCGCCGCGTTCGTCGCGTTCGAGCTGGATGCGGTCTTCGAGGTTGCGGGCCTTGACGCGGTGTTTGCGTTTGGCCCAGCGCTCGACGGCCATGCGGCGTTTTTCGGCGCGTTTTTTCAGGGCGGCGATTTCGTTTTCCAGGTTGAGGAAACTCTCGTGGCGCGCAGGATCTAGCGCGCCGGTTTCGACCGCCTCGCGGATGGCGCAGCCGGTGTCGGAGCGGTGGCCGCAATCGGCGAAGCGGCAGGCGGCGGAGAGTTCTTCGAGGTCGGCGAAACTTTCGCGCAGGGTGGCCTCGTCGGTCCACATCTGGATTTCGCGCATGCCCGGGTTGTCGATGAGCATGCCGCCGCCGGGGAGTGGGACGAGTTCGCGCGAGGTGGTGGTGTGGCGGCCCTTGCCGGTGGTTTCGTTCACCTCGCCGGTCCACTGCCATTCCTCGCCGTAGAGCTGGTTGACGAGGGTGGACTTGCCGACGCCGCTGGAACCTACGACGCACATCGTAATTCCAGGCTTGAGATGTTGTTTCAGGACCTTGAGTCCCCCGCCCCTGAGCGCGCTGGTGACGTGGACTTCGGCATGGTCCCAGAGCGCGGCGATTTGCGCGGCGGCCTGTTGGTTTTGTTCCTTGGGAAACAGGTCGGACTTGTTG
>DATISV010000559.1:0-5259 GCA_035468505.1 Luteolibacter sp.
TACAACTCGAACGGCGACCAGCGCATCACGTTGTGCAACATCGAGCGCAAGATCATCGAGTCCGACGCCTTTGTCTTCACTCCCGGCGCCACGCTGGAGGATTTGTTCAAGGCGGTGTCGATTTTCGTCGGCTACCAGACGCTCGACCGCCACCTGCACGGCAAGCCGACCGTGCTGCTCAACACCGACGAGTCATGGAACGGCTTTTACTCGTTGCTCACCCACCTCAACCGGCTCGGCACGGTCCTGCAGGAGCATGAAAACTATCTGTTCCCGGCCACCTGTGCCGATGAGGTGCTGCACCTGCTGGAGTCATCCCGCCACAACGGCGTGCCCGTGATGGATCGCGACAGGTCCGGCAGCCGGCCGCTCGAGTCCTACGAGACGCCGCCGCCGCCAAACCACAATGGCAACGTCTGCGTGTTCTGCTCCGCCTCGATCAGCGATCCGGCCTATCTGCGCGAAGGCCTTGAATTCGGCCGCCAACTCGCACGCGCGGGTCTTGGCTGCGTCTCCGGCGCGGGGAAATCCGGCATCATGGGCGAGGTGGTGCGCGGCGCGGTGGAGGCCGGCGGCTGGACCGGCGGATCGAACGTGCCCCACATCATCGAACTCGAAGGCCTGCCCGACGGCCTCTCCAGTTTCTGGCTGCGGCCGGACATCTACACACGCATGGAAATCATGATCGAGCACTCGGACGCGTTCGTCATTTTCCCGGGCGGATCCGGCACGGTGCAGGAAATGATCGCCCTGATGATCTTCAAGCAACAGGGCCACGCCTCCGGCTCAAAACCGGTGGTCGTTTACAACCGCCGCGACGAATCCGGCACCGGCTTCTGGGATCCGCTCATCGCCATGCTCGGCGCGTGGTGCCACGAGGACGATTTCACCGTGGTCGATGAATTCGAACAAATCCTGCCGACCGTCGAGCGCGTGATGGAATACTCCGCGCGGACGGCCGGCAGTAACGCTTCCGAACGTCGAACCATGTCCGCCGAAACCATGGAAAAGGCCAATCGCCTCGCTCCATGAACCGAAAGGGTCCGGCTAACAAGGAATGTCACTGACGGGGTAAATCGCGGTCTTCCTTTTTCATGACGCGGGCAATCTGTCCACGCTCCCGTCCAACCAATCCACCACCTGCGCCAGGGCACGGGCGCGGTGGCTGAGGGTGTTTTTTACGTCCTCACCCAGTTCGGCGAAAGTGCGCTCGTGGCCATCGGGGACAAACAAGGGATCGTAGCCGAAGCCCTCCGCACCGCGTGGTTCGCCGATGATCCGGCCTTCGACGGCTCCGGTGAAATGCGCCAGTTCGCTGCCGCCTTGAGCCAGCACCATGGTGCAGCGGAAACGCGCGCGACGGTCGTTATTTCCCGCCATTTCCTTGATCAACCGCGCGTTGTTGCACGCGTGATCGCCTTCCACGCCGCCGTAGCTCGACGACCACACGCCGGGTGCGCCGTTGAGGGCGTCCACTTCGAGGCCGGAGTCGTCCGAGAGCACGATGCCGCCGATCACACGGCTGATGCCCAGCGCCTTGAGCCTCGCGTTTTCGAGAAACGTGACGCCGGTTTCCTCGATCGCCGGGGCATCGGGAAATGCGGACATGTCGAGGACTTCGTGGCTCGCGCCGAGCATCGCGCGGATTTCCGCGGTCTTGTGGGCGTTGCGGGTGGCGATGATCAGGTGCGGGCGTTCGGACATGGTCATGGCTTCGGTGATTTCCGCCGCGCGGCCAAGTTTTTTGAATAATCCGGCCTCCGGCCACGCTAATGTCCATGATGAAAGCAATCACCTGGCTCGCCGCCGCCCCCGCCATCGCCATCGTTCTCAGCGCCCAATCGTTCGCCAAGGAAGGCTGGATGACCGACCTCGACAAGGCCATCGCCGAAGCCGGCAAGGAAAACAAATCGGTGCTCGTCGAGTTCACCGGCTCCGACTGGTGCCCGCCCTGCATCGCGATGCGCAAGAACGTCTTCTCCAAGAAGGAATTCACCGAAGCGGCATCCAAGAACTTCGTGCTGGTGGAACTCGATTTTCCGAAAAAGGACAAGGAACTCGCCGAGAAAAACCAGCCTCTGGCCGAGAAATACAAGATCGAGGGATTCCCGACCGTGCTCCTGCTCGATTCGAAGGGCGAGGAGTTCACCCGCTTCTTCGCCTCCCAATACCCGACCGTGGACGACTTCCTCGCGCATCTCGACGACGCGCTGGAGAAAAAGGACATGGACTGAGCGCCTGCCGCCCGGGTCAGACGGAGCGGGAAACCTCCTTCAGCAAGCGCAAGCGCTCCGCCGCCGCGCCGCTGGCGATCGCCTCGCGGGCGGTCTCGATCCCCTGCCCCATGTCGTCGGCGAGGCCCGCACAGGCGAGGGCGGCACCGGCGTTCATCATGACCATGTCGCGCTTCGCGCCGGTTTCCTCGCCCTTGAGAATCGCTTCGAGGATGGCGGCGTTGGTTGCCGCATCGCCACCCTTCAGTTCCTCCACTTCGGCATGTTTGAGTCCGAAATCCCGCGGGCGCACTTCCTCGTCCGCGGTGTCCTGATAGAGCCCCGCCTTGCAGATGCGGGTGGAGCCCATCAGGCTGACTTCGTCCACCGAACGGCCGTCGCCGGTAGTGCCATACACCGCCCATGCGCTCTCGCGGCCGAGGCGCTGCAGGATCTCTGCAAAGGCCGGGCAAAGCTCGCGTGAAAACACCCCGACGAGCTGGCATTGCGGGCGGGCCGGATTGAGCAGCGGGCCGATCAGGTTGAAAATCGTCCGCACACCGCGTTCCGCCAGGTTTTTCCGCACACCGGCCACCGCCTTGAATGCGGGATGATAGAGCGGCGCGAACATGAAGCCAACGCCCGCCTTTTCCACACAGCGGCAGAAGCCGTCCGGCCCGAGGTCGATGCGCACGCCCAGCGCCTCCAGCACGTCGGCCCCGCCGCTGCGCGAGGTGATGCCGCGGTTGCCGTGCTTCACCACCACGCCGCCCGCCGCGGCCACCACGAACATCGCGGTGGTGGAGACATTGAACAGGTCGAGCTTGTCGCCGCCGGTGCCGCAGACATCGATGGTCGGGCCGTCCGGGTCCAACAGTGCGACATGCGGGTCCACGGAGTGCTCCAAAAACGTTTCCACGAATCCGGCGATCTCGGCGGGAGTCTCGCCTTTCTTCGACAAGGCTTCCAACAAATGTTCCTTCTTGGCCTCCGCGACCTTGCCGTCCAACAGCAACTCGGCCGCCACCCGGACCTCGCGTGACGACAAGTCCTGCCCCTGCTCAAGATGATGAATCAATGCGTCCATGGGCGAGACTACAGCGGTCGCGCGGGAATATGCGAGAAAAGAAGCGTCCGGGGCGGGCAGATCACTTCTGCTCCGCCGCGGACGGTTTCATCAGGCGCCCGGCGATTTCCCGGAGTTCCTCCACCGGGATGGCGAAACTTTCGGCGCGGTTGGCGCGGGCGATGTTCATGCCGATGCAGCGGCCCCGCAGATCGAGCAGTGGTCCGCCGGTCACGCGGCTGGCGCCGAGAATGTCGTGCTGGATGATGCGCGCGAACCCGCTGCGGCGGCGCGAGAAATCGCCGCTCATCATGTCGTTGCGGTTCATGGAATCCGTGAACATCTCGTTCTTGGCGGCGAGCGTCACCTGGAAGGTCATTTCCTCCTCGCCGCGACGGCAGAACACTTCCACCAGATCGCCGGCTTCGCGTTCCGCGAGGATTTCCGCGATGTTCTCGACTTTCTTCACCGCATGGCCGTCGATGGAAAGAATCACGTCTCCGGCTTCGATGCCGGCTTTTTCGGCGGCACCGTCCTCAACCACTTCGCCCACGGTGATTGCATCCTTTTCCGCGGCGATCACCACGCCGAGCGCCACCCCGCCCTCGGCGGGAATCGGGCGGCTGTTGGCGCTGATCACGCCGGCCAGCGCGCGGCGGCGGAGCCGGCTGGTCACGCCAGTGGCCACCACCCAGGTGCCGTGCGGCACGGCGCTGGTCTCCGCGACTTCGACCGGCACCAGCCCCTCGGCATCCACCTTGAGCAATGCGACGTCCCACGCCGGATCGGTGGCCAGGATTTTGACATCCGGATAGTTCGTGCGGTCCACCGTGACGGAGAGGTCTTCGATGCCCTCGATCTCGCTGGCCTTGGTCAGGATGTGGCCATCGGGCGAAACCACCACGCCGTAGTTGATCTCGCGCCTGCCATCGTAAATCACGGCGCTGGAAGTCTGGATCACCGCGCGTTGTTCTTCGAATGCGGCCGTCACGGCCGGACCGGTGGTGCGGTGGGTGTATTCCAGGCTCTGTTGCGCGGCGAGCGGCGAAACCGTGGCGAGCAAGGCGAATGTGAGGATGCGTTCAGCGTTCACCGAGTTCGAAGGTGAGGGTTTCTTTTTCTCCGGAGCGATCGATTTCCAGAACCACCTCGTCGCCGGGAGCCATTTCCTTGAGCAGTTCCTTGAGGCGGTCCTTGGAATCGAGCGCTTCGCCATTCAACGTGAGAATCACATCGCCTTCGGCAAGACCGGCTTCCTTGGCGGCGGTTTCCTCGCCCACCTTGGTAACGAGCAACCCGCCACCATCGCGCGGTTCGGTGGCCACGCCGAGAAATCCCTTTCCCTTCTCCGGCTTCTTCGCGAACGGCCCCTCGCCAATGAACTCGCCCGCCAGCAATTCGTCCCAATGCTCGACGTATTCGCTCATCGGGACGTGGTTGTTCACTTGCAGGTTGGTGCCCACCCGTGAATGGATGGCGATGAGTTTTCCATCGAGGTCAAACAGCGGACCGCCGGAGTCGCCGCCGATGAGCATGCAATCGGACTGAACCGTGTTGTTGGCGATGCGCACCAGTCGTCCAAGCCGCAGCACCAGCCCGCGGTCCTTGTCGAAGCCGCCGGAATGGCCGAGCGAAAACACCCAGTCGCCGAGCCGCGTGGTGTTGTCGCGGTCCACCTCCACGAACGGATAGGTCCCCTCTTCCGTGATGCGCATCATCGCCGCATCGCTGTCCGCCACCAGGCCGAGCGTGACCGCATCGTGGCGCGTGCCGTCCTCCATCACCACGGTCAGATTTTTCCCCACGCCCATGCTGACGTGGGCGGCCGTTAGAATCAGTCCATCGGGAGAAACGATCACGCCGCTGCCGGATCCCTGCTTGAGTTCCACCGCCACGGTGGCCGCGCGCGCATTCGGCAGCGCCTCCTGCAGCGCCGATTCGATCGCCTCGATGTCCTTGAGGTTCTCGGGAGCGCGCTTG
>DATISV010000560.1:0-2922 GCA_035468505.1 Luteolibacter sp.
TCGATCTCCAGAATCATCTCACCAACCAGTGCCGCGACACCGACCAACCGACCGCGGCGCTCATCACCGACTTGAAACAACGCGGCATGTTGGAAGACACGCTCGTCATCTGGGGCGGCGAGTTCGGACGCACCGTTTACAGCCAGGGCAAGCTCGGCACCGGCCGCGACCACCATGGCCGCTGCTTCAGCACCTGGGTCGCCGGCGGCGGCGTGAAAGGCGGCGTCAGCTACGGCCTCACCGACGATTATTCCTACAACATCGTCGAAAACCCGGTCCACATCCGCGACCTCAACGCCACCATCCTCCACTGCCTCGGCATGGATCACAACCGCTTCACCTTCCGCTTCCAGGGACTCAACCACAAGCCTACGGGCGTCGAACCCGCTCATGTGGTGAAAGGGATCCTGGCGTGAAATTGGCGCGACTCAATTTTCCAAAATCTCCACCTCGTATCCGTCCGGATCGGTGACGAAGGCCATCTTGCGCGCGCCGGAGGAAAATTTCTCGCGCCAGCCCGAGGGCCAGATCTCGATGCCGGCTTTTTCCACCTTGTCGCAGTATTCGATGATGTCCGGCACGCCGAGGCAGGTGTGCATGAGGTCCTCCGGGCAAGTCGCGGTGTAGTCCGGCGAGTGGCAGAGTTCGAGGAAAACGTCGTTGCCGGGCAGGACGAGGAAGGCGAGTTTATTGCCCTGCGGCGAGTCCTTGAACTCGCGCAGCGTGTAGCCGAGGTGCTTGTAGAACTCGACGGACTTGTCCATGTCGTGGACGCGGATGCGGGTGTGGAGAAATCGGATCATGGTGAGGGCAGAATGGGTCAAATCGGCGGAATTGCCAAACGGCGATTGCTTCGGGCGCGGAAAATTCCCATTCCCGGGATTGCAATTCCACCCGCTACGCCACCTATTCACCGCGCAAACCAGCCGTCCCGCATGAAACGAGCCCATCCCAAGAACGAACAAAACCGCTTCAGCGGGGGCGTGCGGCATTACCACCGGACCGGCGCGCCGGCACGCCCGTCTTGGGACGAATGGGTGGACGGCGCGGGAAAAAAGCGGGGTGGCTGGCTCAGGGTTTTCAAGATTCTCGGCATCATTCTGGCGATTCTGGCGCTCGGCGGCATCGTCGCCGGGTTGATCATCGAGCTGCGCTGATTTCGCCTGGCGTGGCCGCATGCGGCTTTGACAAGCCCGGCCCGCGCGTTCAGCTTGCCCGCCCCGCCAGAGGAAAAAACGGCGGTTTCCACCATGGGTAAAAGCCTTTTCCAAAAAGTCTGGGACGCGCACAGGGTCGGCACGCTGGCCGACGGACGCACGCAATTGTTCATCGGCACCCACCTCATCCACGAGGTCACCTCGCCGCAGGCCTTCGGCATGCTGCGCGACCTGGGGCTCAAGGTGAAATTTCCGCAGCGCACCTTCGCCACCGTGGACCACATCGTGCCGACCATCGACCAGGACGCGCCGCAGGACCCGCTCGCCGCGGAAATGATGCAGGCACTGCGTCAGAATGCGGACGATTTCGGCGTGACCTATTTCGACCTCGCCTCCGGCAAACAAGGCATCGTCCACGTGGTCGGCCCCGAACAGGGCATCACCCAGCCCGGCACCACGATCGCGTGCGGCGACTCACACACCGCCACGCACGGGGCCTTCGGCGCGATCGCCTTCGGCATCGGCACCACCCAGGTGCGCGACGTGCTCGCTTCGCAAACGCTCGCGCTCGAAGCGCTCAAAGTTCGCCGCATCGAGGTGAACGGCGACCTCCGCCCCGGCGTATATGCCAAGGACGTCATCCTCCACATCATTCGCCTGCTCGGTGCGAAGGGCGGCATCGGCTATGCCTACGAATATGCCGGCGATGTCTTCGACCGCATGTCGATGGAAGAGCGCATGACCGTTTGCAACATGTCGATCGAAGGCGGCGCGCGCTGCGGATATGTGAATCCGGACGCCAAGACCGTGGCCTATCTCAAAGGCCGGCCGTATGTGGACATGAGCGACTTCGACGCCACCGCCGCGCGCTGGCTGTCCTTCGCCTCCGATGAGGACGCGCAGTACGACGACATCGTCCGCATCAACGCCGCCGACATCGAGCCCACCGTCACCTGGGGCATCTCCCCGGACCACGGCATCTCCATTTCCGAAAACATCCCGGATCCGGCAAAAGCCTCCAACGCGCAGGAAAAGGCCACCATCGAGGAAGCTCTCGCTTACATGAAACTGCCCGCCGGCACGCCGATCAAGGGCGTGAAGATTGATGTGGCCTTCATCGGCTCCTGCACCAACGGCCGCCTCTCCGATTTCCGCGAAGTGGCGAAATACATCCAGGGCCACAAGGTCGCCGCAGGCGTGAAAGCCATCGTCGTTCCCGGCTCCCAGATCGTCGCCATCCAGGCCGAGCAGGAAGGCCTCGACAAGATCTTCACCGATGCCGGCTTCGAATGGCGCGGCGCGGGGTGCTCGATGTGCCTCGCGATGAATCCCGACAAGCTCGTCGGCGACCAGCTCTGCGCCTCGTCCTCCAACCGCAATTTCAAAGGCCGCCAGGGCTCGCCGACCGGCCGCACCGTGCTGATGTCGCCCGTCATGGTCGCAGCCGCCGCAATCAACGGTGTCATCAGCGATGCCCGCGAGCTCTTCAAACTCGAGGAACCCGCCGCCGTGGCTTGAGCGAGAAACGGAGATGAGCATCGCCGCGAACAAACTGCCGGTCACCGCCGCCGAATACCTCGAAGGGGAACTCCGGTCGGAGGTGCGGCATGAATTTGTGGACGGCCGGATTTATGCGATGTCTGGCGCGAGCTTCCGACACAACGAAATCTGCGGCGACACCTATTCTATCCTGAAGGATCATCTCCGCGGCTGACCATGCCGGGTTTTCATCGAAGCCGTGAAAGTGCAGATCGCCGATGATCTC
>DATISV010000561.1:0-2940 GCA_035468505.1 Luteolibacter sp.
TGATGGCCGGATTCGCCGCAGGCTCCGCCATCATTTACGCCAACAGCGAGCCATTCCGCGAAAAAGTCAGCGGCATGATCGCGCAAAGCAGCGGCGCGCAGGTGCAGCTCGAACAATTCCGCGTCACCCCCACCCGTGCCAACGCCGGGAAACTCGCGCTCACCTGGCCGGACGACAAAGTGCTCAAGGAACTCACCGTGCGCGGCGTTTCCGCCAGCATCGTCCCGTCTTCGTTTCTCGGAAAATCGCTCGCCGGCGACGAAGTGGCCGCCACCGACGGAACGCTGCGTTTGGGCTTTCCGCTCCCCGGTGAGTCCGCGGCTGCCGACGTTGCCGCGTCGCCGCTCCCCATCCGCTTCAGGCACTACACCGCGCCCAAGCTCGCCATCAGCCTCGGCGATGCCACCAAGCCCGCGTTGTTGCTTCGCGATACGGAGGTCTCCTTCGAACCCTCCAACGCCAACAGCCGTCCGCAGGTCCTGCTCAACCGCGGCACCGTCACCGCCCGCCCCTGGCCCGCCATCCTGATGGACCGCGCCCACATCGAGATCCGCGAGGGCGTGATCGACATCGTCGGCATGCGCCTGCTTCACCCGGAGGACAGCCGCGGCCAGATCGACCTCACCGGCACCGTCGATCCCCGTGCCGCGGACCGGCCGTCGTCGCTCGATGTCCGCATGGAATCCTTCCTGCTCAGCGGAATTCTCGGCCAGGACCTCGGCACCCTCGTCAGCGGACGCGTCGATACCGTTTCCGATCCTTCCTCCAATCATCTCACGCTCACCCCCGGCTCCGCCGCCGACACCCGGCTCGTGGTCTCGTTTTCCAAATCCATCGCCGCGCCCATCGAACTGCGGAACTTCAAGTTCCTCGCCGACCTCGTGCGCCTGCTCGAAGACAACTGGTTCGAGCGCCCGCTCTTCGAAATGGATGCCACCGGCGCCATCCGCCGCAGTGGCGGCGAAGTGGTCCTGGAAAACCTCGACTTCGAGCACAAGGGCCGCATGGCCCTGCGCGGCGGACTCACCGCCGATGCATCGGGCCGTCTTTCAGGTCGCCTGCGACTCGGCATTTCCGAAGCCATGCTGCTCGCCACCGAGAATTCCCGCCTTATCTCCATGTTCGAGTCCTCCGACGACGCCTTTCGCTGGCTCGACCTGGAAATCGGCGGCAGCGCCAAGTCGCCGACGGACGACTTCATGAAACTCTACGATGCCACTCCCGCCGCCCCCGATTCCGCTCCCGGCCGCGGCGTTCCCACCTTCGAGGAACTCATCGCCCCCGAGTGAGCCCGGCCCGTCGCGCCGGTCCCCGCGATGCGGGAAATCCGCCCCTCACGCGATTTTTTTAGAGAACGAGGTGGCATTGCGGACGCTTCTTGTTCAGAGTGTCCGATGGACAGGGCGGGTGAAACCGCCGTCCATTCACCCAAACCAAACCAAACGACCATGCAAACCGCCAATGTCAATCTGCCAATCACCGTGACCGTGAGACACGAACAGGTGACCGATGCCCTCCGCGACTACGCCCAGAAGAAAATCGAAGGTCTCCACCTCGATTACCCGCGGATCATCGAAGCCAAGGCCATTCTCGACGTTCAGAAAAACCGCCACATCGCCGAACTCATCCTCTTCTGCGCCAACCACATCACCATCGAGGCCCACACGGAAGGCAAGGACATGTACGCCGCGCTCGACGAGACGATCGAGAAAATCGCCCGCCGCATGCGCAAACACAAAACCCGCCTGCTCAAGAAGAACCGCCCGCACCGCAACGAGTCGATCCGCCACATCGAAGAGCGCTTCTTCACCGAGGAGGCCCTCGACCACCCGGAGGAATCCGAGCACGACCCCATCCCCTACATCATCCATCCGGACAACTACGCCGTGCGCACGATGTACAAGGAGGACGCCATCATGGAACTCGAACTCACCGACCGCCCGTTCGTCCTCTACAAAAGCGCCCGCCGCGACTGCCTCACCATCATCTACCGCCGCAAGGACGGCGACTACGCCGCCATCGATGTCAACAACGGCACCGGCCACTGAGCGCCGCACGCCAAGCCAGCCGGACGGACCGCCTTCCGTCCGGCTTTTTTGTGCATCTGACCCGCCTGGCTGATATCACCGGCTTCCACGAAAAAAACCTTGTTGCATCAAACCGCTGCGTGGAAGCTGCCGCCATGATCCACGCCGGATCTTTACACCAGCGGAGTCATTCGATTGTGATCTGTTGGATGAAAAAATCGTCGGAAATCCACAAAGGTCATGAACGCTCGGAAGTTTGTCACTATCGTCACGTGCGCATTTCTTTTGTCCGGATCACTACATGGAGCGACTGATCGTGAGAAGGCGCTTGTGAACCGCTATGTCACAGTGATGGTTCACAGCCTTGAGCATATAGATGACGAGATGCACGTGAAGTTCCGACAGGAACCGATGATATTAGGATGCATCGCGTATTACTACTACCGAGAGTCGGATCCCGAGTTCGCGGAACTGCTGCGCGGACTTGCGTGGTCATTGATCCGAAAGTCCGAGACCACATTTGAGGCAGAGTTTCCGGTGTTTGAGAAAAATTTCACCGCACCAAAGAGTGAAGACGACGCCATCACAATTCTGTATCTCTGGGGGTTCGATGAAAAGACGGCTCGGACGATTGTTGCGGATGCACGAGCTGACCGGCTGAAGAAGTTCAAGAATTGGATGGAAGCCGCATCCGTGAAGAAATAATCAAGAGAAAAAACCGGTAACGGACAGCTCGCCAGCGTGTGCCAGGTCGATTCGTTCTGCTAATCATGAGCCAAGGTTGGATATTCATCGGCATTGGACTCTTGCTGTTATGCTATGGGATCTGGCTGATCGTAATGGGGCTTCTCAGCCGTTCATGGCCTTGCACCGATGGAATTGTCGAATCCATCATGATCGAACGACACAGGAC
>DATISV010000562.1:0-3524 GCA_035468505.1 Luteolibacter sp.
GTCGATGAACGACCATTCGAGACCGTTTCTCCGCGCCAGTTCCTCCGCCAGCGCGCGGACGCCGAAGGTCTCGGTGGCGTAGTGGCCGGCGAGCAGCAGATTGAGGCCGTTTTCCAGTGCGAAAGTGTGGCTCCAGTGCGGTCCTTCGCCTGTGATGAAGGTATCGATGCCCGCGGCGGCGACTTCGGCGATTTGCGAGCCCGCGCCGCCGGTGATCAGACCGATTTCACGGATTTCCGCAGCGCCGCCGGGGGCCGTGTGAACCGGCTCGCCGACCGCATGGGCCAGGCACTCGGCCAGTTCCTCGCGGGTGCCATTCCAGCCGCCGCGCAGACCAAGGGAGATGCCTTTCCAGTCGAAAAACGGCCGTGGCTCGATCACGCCGATGGCGCGGGCAAGGCGGACGTTGTTGCCCCACTCGGGATGCACATCGAGCGGCAAATGGGCCGAATAGATCGCCAGCCCCGCATCCATCGCGGTCTTGAGCTTGCGGAAAAACGGACCGGTAACCGGCTGCGCACCCTGCCAGAACATCCCGTGATGGACGATCAACAAACCCGGCCCGCCGGCCGCCGCATCTTCGATCACCGGCAAGGTGGCGTCCACCGCGGCGATCACGCGCCCGACCTCGCCGCTGGCGTTGGCGAGTTGCAGCCCGTTGACCGCGCCGGGGTAATCGGGGATTTCCGAGATGCGGAGTTCACGGTCGAGAAAACCGACCAGTTCAGCGAGTGAAGCCATGCGGCAGGCTAGTCATGACGGCTCCAGATGACAACCCCGGGCGTTTCCGCGACGGGTTTCCCGGCCACGAAATCCGCCAAGTCGCGCGCCAGTTCCGCATGCCAATCGAAGACCCGACCGGCGATTTCCAGCCGCAGGCGCGCGGCGTGCAGCGCGTGGCGCGGCAGGAGAAGTTTCGCCGCGAGATCCGGCGTCCATCCGGTCCGCATCCACTCGACGTATTCCGCGCCGTCGCCGGAGTAGAGTTTGTCGCCCGCGATCGGATGACCGGCATGCGCCAAATGCACACGGAGTTGGTGCATGCGCCCTGTTTCAGGAAAACAACGGACCAGCGAAAACCTCCCCTCCCCGCGCTCGAAGCGGTTTTCGATCCGAAACCGCGTGCGGCATTCACGACCGGCGGGATGCACGACCTGCCGCACCCAGATCGACGAAGGACCCATTTCCCCGGCGCGGAGGATCGGCGCATCGCAAGTCCACTCATCCTGCTCCGGCCAGCCGGAAACGATGGCGAGGTATTCCTTTTCCACCTCGCGGCGCTCGAAAATCATCCCCAGCTCGCGCGCGCTGGCGCGGTGCTTGGCCACCAGCACGAGCCCGCTGGTGTCGCGGTCGAGCCGGTTGACGATGGCCG
Organism: Luteolibacter sp.; assembly: GCA_035468505.1. Lineage (GTDB taxonomy): Bacteria > Verrucomicrobiota > Verrucomicrobiia > Verrucomicrobiales > Akkermansiaceae > Luteolibacter. The sequence goes on from DATISV010000562.1 coordinate 1,376, forward strand.
GACAGGCGCCGTTTTCCATCTCGTAGGCGAGCAGGTGCTCAATGCCGCCGAGCAGCGTCGGCTCCGGCTTGCGGTTCGCCGGATGCACGATCAACGGCGCGGGCTTGTCCACCACCAGCCAGTCGGCGGATTCGTCGATGACCGTGAAATTGACGACGACCTGCAGGCTCATGGCTTCATTTGCGGAAATCCTCCACGGCCAAACCGCTTTGGCGGATGATCGAGCGCAGCGTTCCGGCTCGGAGTTCGTCGTGATCGGGCACTGGAACGGTGATGGTGCCATCTTCCAAACTTCGCTGCATCACCATGTGACTGCCACGCTGGCGCACCAATTGAAATCCATGTGACTCGAGCACCCGGCGGACATCCCGCCCGGAGAGCACCGGCAGCTTAGGCAACCTGCACCTCCATGGTCGAGATGAACGACTCGCAGGCCATGCGCTGCTCGATCTCACTTCCCGACGCGCACTCGAAGAACAATTCAACGGCCTCTTTCAGGTTGGCCTTGGCCTCCTCCACCGTTGCGCCCTGCGAAGCCACATCCACTTCCGGACACAGGGCCACAAAACCGCCGTCCTCACGGGTCAGAATCGCCGTCAATGTTTGTTTCATGACTGGAAAATGACAGATTGAACCGGGCAGGCAAGCACGCGGTTCCAGCGAAAAAAGCCAGAGACTCGCGGCAAGCGAGCCTCTGGCGCTTTGGAAAAACCTCGATGCGGTCCTGCGATCAGGACTTGTAGCGCAGACGCTTCTTGTGGCGGTTCTGCTTCATGCGCTTCTTGCGCTTGTGCTTGTTGATCTTGGTTTTACGGCGTTTCTTGATGGAGCCCATGTCGGTTTCTTGCGGGGTTGGTGTGTTCGGTGAAATCCAGCGGTCTCAAGGGACGATTTTGTTGAGCGGATACTCGATGATCCCCTCGGCCCCGAGGCGCTTGAGTTCGGGAATGATGTCGCGGACGACGATTTCGTCAATCACTGTCTCGACCGCCACCCAGTCCGCTTCAGACAGATTGGCGACGGTCGGGCGGCGCAGCGACGGGAGATTTTCGAGCAATTGCGGCAGTTTGTCGGCCGGCAGGTTCATTTTAAGGCCCACCTTGCCGCGCGCGCCGAGCGCCGCCTTCAGCAGCAGGGCGATGCGCTCCATTTTCTCCTTTTTCCAAGGATCCGCGGCGGCGATGGGGTTGGCGTAAAAGTGCGGGAACGAGGTCAGCAGGGTGTCCACGATGCGCAGGCGGTTGGCCTTGATCGAGGAACCGGTCTCGGTCACGTCCACGATGGCATCCACCAGATCCGGTACTTTCACCTCGGTGGCACCCCAGGAAAATTCGACCTCCGCCTCGATGCCGCGCTCCTTGAGCCAGCGCCGGGTGATGCCCACGCCCTCGGTGGCGATGCGTTTGCCCTGCAAATCCTCCGGCTTGCGGATCGGCGAGTCCTCCGGCACCACCAGCACCCAGCGCGTCGGGCGCGAGGTGGCGCGCGAGTAGGGCAGCTCGCCCAAATCCACCAGCTCGACCTCGTTTTCATAGGCCCAGTCGAGACCGGTGATGCCGCAATCGATGAAACCCTGTCCCAGATAGCGGCCGATTTCCTGCGCGCGGATCAGATAGAGATCCAGTTCCGGATCGTTCGAGGCCGGGCGAAGTCCGCGCGAGGACAAATAGACCTCGTAACCGGCCTTTGCGAGCAGTTCGACGGTCGGCTTTTCCAAACTTCCCTTGGGAATGGCGAATCGGAGCGTGCGGGACGGATCGGACATCGGGAGGCGGCGTGTAAGCTCCCCCACCCCGGCAATCAAGCCATGTTTCGCATTTTCTGCGCAGCCCGGGAAACGTCCACCATCACTCGAAAAACCCGCGATGGCGCTCGATCAGCCGCCGGTTCTTTTTCGTCGGCCGCCCGCGCGAACCGTCCTTGCGCGCCTGCTGCCATTCCTCGCGCGCGCTCCACACCTCCGCCGCGGTGCTTTCCTCGTAACAGGCCCGTGCCTCGGGTGCGCCGACCCGCTGCTCGATCAAGCCCACCACGGATACAGACCGCGTGCCCGGCCCTTCCGGAAACGGCAGTTCCAGCACATCGCCCGCATGCAGCGCCGACGCCGCCTTCAACGCATGCCCGCGCCGCTTCACCTTGCCCGCCGCAC
>DATISV010000563.1:0-3639 GCA_035468505.1 Luteolibacter sp.
AAACGCGAAAGGGTGAGCGAGTGGATTTTCAGGTTGATGTTGGCGCGCACGTTGCGGTTTTCCACCACCACGGTGTGCCTGCCGGCGGGAAGCCATGGAGTGAGCCATTTCCTGGTGACGGCCTGCGTGGGAAAATCCGTATGGCCCAGAATCGTTTCATCAATGGATACCGTGACTGGAACGTCGGGAACATGGCTCAGGTTTCCGACCGAATTGGCTTCCAGCATGAGTGCGTAAACACCGGGTGAGTCGAGAACGAACTCAAAGACCAACGAGCCGCGCCGATATGCCGAGGTCAGCGCCCCCTCATCGTCCAGCATCCATGATCCACCAGCGCGAAGCGTGCCGGATGCCAACTGGAAAAGATGATGCACGACAGGCGGTTGCACATCCCTCACCAGCGGGTCGCTGCCATAGACATGGATTTCATCGTAATCCGACACGCCGTCGCCGTCGGTGTCTGGCTTGGAGGGATCGGTGCCGAGGAGGTATTCCTCCATATTGGTGAGTCCGTCGCCGTCGAAGTCGCCATCGGCTCCCTCGCGCACCGGGTCGTGGCGGCCATTATCCTCGGGATTGAGTCCGTGGCGGATTTCCCATTCGTCGGGCAGGCCGTCGTCGTAGAGGTCGCCCTTGTCGGGGACGTGGGATTTGAGGACTTCCGAGGGTAGGATTTCACGCGGCTGGGTGCGGCCGTCGGCGGCGGTGTAGGACCAGGCCACGGCGACGTGGTCGGCTCCCACACCTTCCTTGTGGAGGATTTCGAGATAATATTCCGCGCCCGCCTCGAGCTGGATTTCCGCGGAGCGCTGGACGGGGAAGCGGTCCCATTCGTGCACTCCGGTGGACTGGCCGCCGCTGCCGGCCAGGGCGGCGAGTTCCCGCAGCCCGGCGCGGCCGGGGCCGGTGGATAGCGAGAGCGAAGATCCATTGTCGCTGGCGATCCAGAAGCGATAGCTGCCGGTGACCGTCGCGACAATGGTGCCGCGCAGTCGCTGGCCGTATTGATGATCGCCGTCGCCGCCCTGGAGATCCGGCTGTGCAACCAGATCGCGAAGGTCGGGTTCTTCCTTGAAGCGCGGGTGGCCGGTGAGTTCCACGACCGTGCTGCCGTGCACGCGCCACAATTCGCGGGTCAGATGGCCGGGGAAGCCGCCGGGTTCTAGCGGGTGGCCGCCGAGGCGGTATTCTTCGAGGTTGGTGAAACCGTCACCATCCGGATCGCCGTGCGGGCCGTCGTCGCCATGTGGATTGGCAGGATCGAGGCCGTGTTCGCGCTCCCAGGCGTCGGGCAGTCCGTCGCCGTCGAGATCGAGCGGGTCTTGTGCCGCGGTGGCCAGGACCTCTGCGGGCAGTTCTTCCTGCGGATGCATGCCGCCGAGCACCAGATGGGAAAACACGATCTCCGCCGGCTCTTCCGCACGGCCGCCCCATGCGGTGGGACCGGCCACGATTTCCCCACCGAGATCGATCTTGATGCTGCCAACTGACCGCCATGTCACTCCGTCCACCGAGTAGGATGCGTGGCAGGTGCCGCCATGCGCCCGAAGTTTCAACCACACGGAGTCTTCCAGCCGGAATCGCGCTCCGTTGTAAGGACGGCTGGATTTGGATTGTTCGGGTCCATTGGCTTCCTTGCGGCTGTGAAGCGCGAACTTCCGATCGCCATCCAGCGTGAATGCCACAAACGGGGCGAACGGATCGGTGGAAGTGCGGAACATCAGCCCGCCGCCCGCGTCGGCTGGCATGGCGCGCAGGGCATCCATCCGGCAAATCGCCTCGCATTCGCCATCGACGGTGACGTGGCGGAACCACAGTCCGTCACCGGCCGCGCCGCCAAAACTGGCGGGTCCGCGCACGGTGGCGGTCATCGCCGGGCCGTCATCGGACCATCTGCCGGATGCCCCGCCGCCCAGCGCGGTTTCGGACCATGCCGACGCGACGTGGCGTGCCCAGCCGACATGGACGCGATGGGGTCCGGTCGGCGGGGCGTAAAGCGCCTCGATGAACCGCGGCTCGCCTTTTTCCAGCCATACCGGAACGGACCGGACCGTGGGACAACCGTCCCGCCAGCCGCCGTGCGAGATGTTGCGCGTCCTTCGCACGATGGGATTTTTCCGAAACGCGCGGGCGTCCGGCGAGATCGAGAGTTCGGCGGACGCCTTGCCCATGATCCAGAACGAGTAGAGTCCGCTCTCGGGCGCGGTGATTGTGCCATGCAGGCGGTCGATGGTGGGAATGACCTGGCCGTTGCCGGTTGGCAGCCGCATGCCGTCGAGTGTCGCCGCGCAGCGGAAATCGGACCGCCGGTCACCGGCGGCGGACCTGGCAAAACCGGAGATATCATATTGCTCGGCGATCGCTTCCGGGGTGTCATACCATCGCGACCAACTCAGAGCGCCCGGCAGCGGCCCGCCCGCCCGAGGATCGCAATCCAGCATGTGGGCCACGGCGTTGACGATGCCGTCGCCGTCGTCATCGTCCATGGCGGTATTGCGGCCCGGCTCCAGCCCGTGCTTGCGTTTCCACGCGTCGCGGATGCCGTCGTCATCGCTGTCGCGCGCCTCGGGCACCCATGAACGCAGCGCCTCCTGTGGGATCACTTCGGGTTTTTCCGCGCCCGGAAGCTTCCACGCCGCCGTCACCAGATGTCTCTCGTTGGTGCGCGTGCGGTGGAGGATCTCGATATAATATTCCCGCCCTGCCTCCAGCCGGACGGGGACGCTTTTCTGGCCGGGGAACTTGTCGAACTGGAAGCGCCGGGTGCTCATGATCCGCTCGGTGCCCAGCCCGGCGAGGCGGCGCGCGCTGAAGCGGCTCTCGTCTTCCCCCAGCCACAACTCGCACCAGTTGTTGGCGGCGATGTAAAACTCATACTCGCCCGTCACGGGCGCGGTCACCCGGCCGCGCAGGCGCTGGCGGAAATGCTTCTCGTTCACGCCGAAGACCGCCGCTCCGGGATGAAAGAAGACCGCCGCTCCCGGAGCGTCGAAGAGATGGCGCGGATAGTAGTCGCGCGGGTGAAGCGGCTCCGCTTCCGGCCATTTTTCCTGATAGAGATATCCCGGAATGCCCACCCAGTCGGGCCGTCCGTCGCCGCTGGTGTCGGCCAGCGCGGGATTGGTGCCGATCTCGTATTCGAACAGATTGCCCAGCGTGTCGCCGTCCGGATCGTCATCGGGTCCCTGGGAAAGGTCGCCGAAGTATTTGATTTCCCATTCGTCCGGCAAGCCGTCGCCATCGGCATCCACAAACTCCGCCTCTTCGGTCGCCGTCTCCTCCGCAGCTACCGGGCCGGACAGCATGACACATGGCCACAGCAGGGACATGATGACGGCGCGGACGGGCCGCAGGCGGAAAAGATGGGTTTTCATCGCTACGATTCGGTTAGTGTGAAATGGCCGCCACGCATCCGGCGCGCGGCGTCCCGGATTCCGCCGGAACATCCCGGTGGAGGTTTGTGTCCGGAAAATGTCCCGAACAGGTGCCCGCATCCGGGCGGAAAATCATCGTCATCCAGCGGTTCCACAGAACCGCCCGCAACCAGCGCGGCACTATGCCGCGTGCCTGCCGCGTGCCTGCCGCGTGCCTGCCGCGTGCCTGCCGCGTGCCTGCCGCGTGCCTGCCGCGTGCCTGCCG
>DATISV010000564.1:0-4934 GCA_035468505.1 Luteolibacter sp.
AGCCTGCCCGGTACTCAAGTCCGACGAACCCGTCCGCACCAGCCGCCTCGCTTTGTGCGAACTCACCTCGCGCATCCTGACCACCGGTCTGGGTCTGTTGGGCATCAGATGCCCGGAGCGGATGTAATACCGCGGAATCAATCGCGCATCCGCGCGGTCCTGAGCCGCTCGGTGGTGACCAGTGCGAGAAATCGCGAGTAATCCTCCTCGCGGGTGGAAGACAGCATGAGATAGGTATAACTCCGCCAATGGGTCATCTCTTCGAGCGCGTTGGCCATGCGCAGGGCGATGACCTCATCGCTGTCGGTGCCGCGGCCGGAGAGGCGGTTGCGGAGTTCCGTTTCGTTGGACGGCATCACGAACAGGTCCACGATCGCGCGGCGGATCACGGGATCGTCGCAGGCGCGGATCTGCGCCGCGCCCTGGACATCGATGTCCATCACCACGTCACGGCCGGCTTCGAGGTGGGTCAGAACTTCGGATTTCAGCGAGCCGTAGAAATTCCCGTGCACCTCGGCGTGTTCGATGAAGTCGCCGGCGGCCAGGCGCGCTTCGAAGTCGGGGCGGGCGAGGAAATGATAGTCGAGGCCGTCGATTTCCCCGGAGCGCGGATTGCGGGTGGTGCAGGAGATCGAATAATGGGCCTCCCCGGCGTCGGCGAGGCGGCGGCAGAGCGTGGTTTTCCCGGAGCCGGAGGGACCGGAGACGACGAGCAGCATTCCAGTGCGTGCGGGCATGCCGCGATCATGCGGACTCGAAGCCCGCTGGCAATCCGCGATGCGCATGGAAAAATCGCGCATTGATCCGCGGCGGGGTCCGACGGATGTTCGGCGGCGAAACCCATGCTTTCACCCGTTTTCCAGGATCTGCTCAAGCCGCAGTGGCGGTTGGTGATCGAGACGCTCAAGCGGCACGGCGGCATGCCGGTGAGCGAGTTGGCGCGGCTGACGGAGTCGAACTACATGACGGTTAAAACGCACTGCGACCAGCTTGCGGAGGCCGGCTATCTGACGCTCACGCGGCTGCCGCGCACCCAGGTCGGGCGGCCGGAGTTTTTCTACAGCCTCTCGGCCAAGGCGGACGCCTTGTTTCCGGAGGCGGGAGCGGATTTCACCATCGGCCTGCTCGACTCCTTGTGCCAGATGCAGGGGGAAAATGCGGCGGACAAGTTGTTGTTCCAGTATTTCCACACGCTCGCCGCGCGAATGGAGAAGCCGCTTGATGCGCTCAAGACGCCTGAGGCGCGGGCGCGCAAGCTGGCGAAATTGCGGGTGGCCGCCGGCCATGCCTGCGTATTCGAGCATGACAGCGGGCAGCCCGGCCGGCTCGTCGAGTGGCACAACCCGCTCGGGCGAATCCTGGAGAAGTATCCGCACGCGGTCGGCTTCGAGCAGCGGATGATCGAGCAATTGCTCGGCACCCGCGTGGTCCGCACGGAAATCCCGGGCGGCCGCGAAACCATGCCGCACGTGGTCTTCGAACTGGCATGATCTGGCGGCGGATAAAATTTCCGAATGGCCGGCCGGTCCGCCGCGTCGAAGAAAGCCGAATCCCAACCTCTCGCGTCATGAAAACCCCCGCCCTCGCGCCGTTCGTCGCATGCAGCCTGCTCATTCTCGCCGGTTGCAAAAGACCCGCCGATAATGCCGCCGCGCAAGTGGCCGAAGCCGAACAACGCGCCGAAGAAGCCATGGCCAGACAGGCCGAGCTCGAACGCCAGCTCGAAGAACAACGGCTGGCCGCCGAGCGCGACGCGATCGAGCGCGAACGCATGGAACTCGAACAAGCGCGCGAAGCCATCGCTCTGGAGCAGGCCGATGCCACCGCCGCGGAGATGGAGGAAATCCGCAAGCGCGAAGAGGAGATCGCCCGCCGCGAGGCTGAGGCGCTGGCGATGCAAGAGGAACTCGCGAGGCGAGACGCGGAGTTGCAGCAACTCGGCTCGGAACTGAGCGGGCGCGAACTCGAACTGGCCGGCCGTGAAGCCCTAACGGACGATGATTATTACGGTGAATCCGGCGGACCGGTGGCGGACTACGGGGTGTTTTACGATTCGCTTTCCGACTACGGCTCGTGGTTCCACACACCGACCTATGGTTATGTCTGGCAGCCGGTGGTCGTGCGGCAGGTTGTCGATTGGCGGCCCTACACGCGTGGCCGCTGGGTTTGCACCGACTACGGCTGGACATGGATTTCCGACGAACCCTTCGGCTGGGCCACCTATCACTACGGCCGCTGGACGCTGCTGAGTGGAATCGGCTGGTGCTGGGTGCCCGGCTCGCAATGGGCGCCGGCATGGGTGACGTGGCGCTCGGGTGGCGATTACATCGGCTGGGCGCCGCTGCCGCCGGAGACCCTCGCATGGCGCAATCACCGCTGGGATTCCTCGGTGGAAATCTCGTTCGGCATCGGATCGGCATGGTTCAACTTCGTCCAATACCGCCATTTCGGAGGTTCCATCTATCAGCACTGCCTGCCCTACCGGCGAAACCCGGGTTATATCAAATACACTACCAACATCACCAACATCCACGTGCGCGACCGGCGGGTGTTCTGCGGCGGGCAGAAATATGACGATCTCTCGCGCCGCATCGGCAAGCGGCTGCCGTTTTACCGCCTCGACCTCGACCGCCAGCGCCGACCGGGCCGCGACGCGCTCGCCATGCGCCACCGCATCGACGGCTCAAGGCTCCACATCGCCGCGCCTGCGGTGGATGCGGATTGGAATTCCGCCCTGCGCCCGGTGCGGGTGGCGCGGCGTTTGGAAAACGTGCAAGTCGAGCGCCCGAGCGAACCAGGTCCCGAGATGCTGGAAAAGTTCCGTGAAAACCGCCGGCAAAACCGCGAACGCGCCGATCGCATCATCGCCGAATCCGGCGGCCAGGAAAACTTCAGCCGCAAACGCCTTGAACTGCTGCAGGAAAACCGCCGCGAAGCCACCCGGGAGCGCCGGGCCCCGGATCGGCCTGAAACACGGCAGGCGGTCGAGAGACCAGAGACCAGAATCCAGAGACCAGAAGTTCCGAACACGCGTGAGCCGCGTGAGGAAGCCACCCGGGAACGCCGGGCACCGGCTCGGCCCGAAACGCGGCAAGCCGTAGAGAGGCCAGAGACCAGAATCCAGACACCACAGGCACCAAACACGCGTGAGCCGCGTAAGGAAGCGCCCCGGGAGCGCCGAGCCCCAGCTCGGCGCGAAATACCCGATTCCCCGGATCGCGAACAAATCGACGAAACACGCCGGCAGCAAATGGAAGCCGCGCGCCGCCAACAAGAGCAGCAAGCCCGTGAGCAAGCACGTCAGCAAGCGGAGGAAACCCAACGCGGGCAAGCCGAGAAGTCACGCCGCCAGCAAATCGAAGAAGCTCGTCGCCAGCAGGAAGAATCCCAACGCAGCCAGATCGAGGGAACGCGTCGCCAGCAAATCGAGGAGGCTCGCCGCCAACAAGAGCAACAAGCCCGCGAGCAAGCACGTCAGCAAGCGGAGGAAACCCAACGCAGGCAAGTCGAGGAGTCGCGCCGCCAGCAGATGGAAGAGGCTCGTCGCCAACAAGAACAGCAGACCCGCGAACAAGCCCGGCAACAAGCCGAAGAAACCCAACGCAGACAAGCCGAGGAATCACGCCGCCAGCAAATGGAAGAGGCGCGGCGGCAGCAGATGGAAGCAGCCCGACGCCAGCAGGAGGAATCCCAACGTCGGCAGATCGAGGAAGCCAGACGCCAGCAAATGGAAGAGGCTCGTCGACAGCAGGAACAGCAAGCCCGTCAACAGGCCGAAGAGGCCCGTCGGCAACAGCAGGAGATGAAGGAACGAGTCCGCCAACAGCAGGAGGAATCCCAACGTCGGCAGATGGAAGAAGCCCGGCGTCAGCAAATGGAGGAAGCCCGGCGCGAGCAAATGGAGCGGGCGCAACAGGAACAACAGCGCCAGCAAATGGAAGAGACCCGCCGGCAACAACAACAACAACAACAACAACAGCAGCAGCGCGAGGAACTCCGCCAACGTTTCGAGGATGCAAGACAACGTGGCGGCGGATTCCGCCGTTGACAGTCATTCGCCAACCGGAACCGGCAGAGGACCCGGAGACGATTCACCGCCCACACACCGACCTCCTGCCTGTTTGGATTTTTCAACCCTGGAAGCATTGCCGGTTGTTTCCATATCAACAAACAATCCCTCCGATCCGGTTTTCACCAACTCACGACACCCTATTTTTCCATATCAATCGCATGGTTGCCGGAAATGGCACCGGGCAGGATATGGCGGCTCTCAGATCATGCCGAGCTTCATTTTCCCTTCCTCGGAAATCATCTCCTGATTCCACGGCGGATCCCAGACGAGTTCCACCTTGGCGTCGTCGATGCCGTCGATGGTCATGATCTTGGCCTGGGCGTCGGCCGCGATGACGGGTCCCATGCCGCAGCCGGGCGCGGTGAGAGTCATTTTCACCATCACGACATTCTTGCCGTCAGCTTCCTCGATCACGCAGTCGTAAACGAGGCCGAGATTGACGATGTCCACCGGGATTTCCGGGTCATAGACGCTCTTGAGCTGGGCCCAGACCTGGTCCTCCACCGGCGCGTCCTTGAGCCGCGCGGCCTCATCCTGCTTCTTGTTCTCCTCCTCGGTGTCGATGCCGAGGGCGTCGATGTCCTGCGAGGAAATGCGGGCGAGACCCTGTGAAGTGGCCACCGTGTAGGTGCCGCCGAGGCGCTGGGTGATGAACACCGCCGTGCCTGCGGGCAGGACGAGCGAATCGCCGCTTGGAATCTGGATGGCGGAAACCTCGCGCTTCAATTGGATTTCTTGCTGCATGGCCGGACTAAAGACCAGCCTGCCGCCACCGGCAAGCGCGGGATTGCTCCCATCGCGCGGCTTGTCACGCGGCTGGTGGCGGTAGCATCATCGCCGCCATGAAACGCCTGCCGAACCA
>DATISV010000565.1:0-1839 GCA_035468505.1 Luteolibacter sp.
CCTGTTCCTGGCCTTCCATGCTGATGGTGCCGGTATCGGTTTCGCTAACGGTCACATGACGCAGCTTGCCGGCGGAAACGGGTTCGGTTTTTTCAACGCTTTCCGATTTCTGGCTCATCACGCCCTCCATTTGTTTATCACCCATGGAGAAAGAAAGTTTGGCCCCGTTCATTTCCATGATTTGGCTTGTGACGCGGGTTTTCTCCACGGTTGGCAGGAGATCGCCGCTTGCCAGGATATAGGTCCCTTCGGCCGCGGCCGTCTCCGTGCCGGCGATGTCTCCGGATTGTTTTTTCCCGCAGGAAACGAGCGATAGCGCGAGGCCCAGGGAGGCGATGACAAGGTGGTTTTTCATGACAACGCGCATCTGATAGAAATCGGCTGGCCGAAGCAAGCCAAACCGCAAACACCGCCGATCCGGCGCTTTCCAGACGGACGGACCGATAGCCGGGGAATCCCGCCTCCGAAAATCACAGCGGGCGAGCCTGAGAGTGTGCGTCTTGGCGTAAATGTACAAATGCGGCACCTGCCCCGGGCAACTCCGGGACTTTCTCTTGGGAGCGGAATGGAATATTCCGGGTCAATGGGCCAAACCATACCAGCCCGGCCCAACGGGCCGGGCATCGTCCACATGCTGGAGCGGAAATACCGCTTGCCCGACGTGACCATCTTGGCTAAGTAATTATTGCCGTGCAAGTCACCATCAACGAAGCCAAAACCCAGCTTTCCAAGCTGATCGCCGCAGCCGAGCGCGGCGAGGAGGTCATCATCGCCCGGCGCGACAAACCGGTCGCGCGTCTCAACGCGGTGGAATCATTCACCGGCACCACGCGGATCGGCGGGCTCAAGGGACGCAAACTCAGGATGAATGAGAAGTTCGATGAGCCGGCCCTCAACGCGGAAATCGCACGGTCGTTTCAAAGCCCATGACCCCGACTGTCAACGGCTGGCTGCTGGACACCCATGCGCTGCTGTGGATGCTCCACGGCGACAAACGCCTCTCGAAAGACGCGGCTCGGGCCATCGACGGTAAACTCCCCGTCCATCATTCTCCGGTCAGCTTCTGGGAAATCGCGATTAAACTCTCCGGCAAAGGTTTCGACTTCCAAGTGGATGACGACTGGCACCTCATCTACCCGGACGAACTCAGACGCATCGCCGTTCCTCTCCTTGCCCCCGCCATCGACGACTTCCGCCTCCTGCAGGATCTTCCGAAACATCACGGCGATCCCTTCGACCGCATGATCGTTTGCCAGGCCAAGCGCCATGGATTGGGAGTCATCTCTGCCGACGATGCGCTCGATCCCTATGGGGTCGCCAGAATCTGGTGATGCTCAGAATTTGAAGATGCACTTCCAAGGCACGATTATCACACAAACGCTTATAGGTCATTATCAGTTAGTCCTCGCGGATTCAGTGCGCTTACATGGACCTGGCCCACTCGCCGCAACTCCATGGAAATTCGCGTCGATTGGCGTCCATTCGCGGTTTCATTTTCACCGGTCACCCGCGGAACGCCCGGCACCGTGGCGATTTCCGCGCGCCGCGTGATTCTTTCTGGCCAGCGGGGCGGCGGGTCGCTTGATTCCGCCTGCCGATGTCCAACCGCTTTTCCTTCGATTCACTCAACCCCGCGCAGCGCCAGGCGGTGGGCGCGCTTGACGGGCCGGTGCTGATCCTCGCCGGCGCGGGCACCGGCAAGACGCGCACGGTCACCTGCCGCATCGTCCACATGCTGGAGCGGAAAATCCCGCCCGAGCAGATCCTCGCCGTGACCTTCACCAACAAGGCGGCCAGCGAGATGCGCGAGCGCATCGGCGGCATGGTCAGCAAGAAGGC
>DATISV010000566.1:0-5412 GCA_035468505.1 Luteolibacter sp.
TAATCAGACTGGCGGTTAAAGAAACGGTGCGTGTCATGCGAATCCGCATCTACGCGCAAGCAGCATGGCTCATTTCAGCGGTGTCCGCTGGCATGCCAGCCAAAACCCGGCTTGATCGTCGGCCGCTCCGCGCCTTTCATCACCCAACCAAACGACCCCATGCACACCCGCCGCCAAGCCATCAAAAGCCTCGCCGCCCTGGCCACCGTCCAGATCGGTCCCAGCCGCGTGCTCGGCCTCAGCGGCCAGACGCCGCCCTCGGAAATCCTCACCAAGGGCATCATCGGCTGCGGCGGCATCTGCTCCGCCCACCTCACCATGCCCGGCAAGTTGCTCGCCCTCTGCGATGTGGACAGCAAGCATCTCGCCAACCGCATGAAGGAAACCGGCGGCGAGGAAAAGGGCATCACCGGCTACCGCGACTTCCGCGAACTCATTTCGCGCGACGACATCGACATCGTCCACGTCGCCACCCCGCCGCACTGGCACGCGCTGATGGCCATCGCCGCCGCCGAAAAGGGCAAGGACATCTGGTGCGAGAAACCGATGAGCCGCACCATCGGCGAAGGTCTCGCCATGATCAAGGCGGTGGAAAAACACGACCGCATCTTCCGCCTCAACACCTGGTTCCGCTTCCAGAGCGGCTTCTACGGCATGCGCGCGCCGGTCAGCATGATCAAGAAAGCCGCCATGCACGACCTGCTCGGCTGGCCGCTCAAGATCACCGTTTCCAAAACCACCGGCTTCGATTGGAAACAGAATCTCTGGGTCGGCAAAACCGGCCTCCAGCCCCAACCGGTGCCGCCCGAACTCGATTACGACTTCTGGCTCGGCCCCGCGCCGAAGAAACCCTATCACCCGCACCGCGTCCACCAGTCGTTCCGCGGCTACTGGGACTACGATGGCGGCGGTCTCGGCGACATGGGCATGCACTACCTCGACCCCGTCCAATACATCCTCGGCAAGGACGACCAGGCCCCCGTTTCGGTGGACATCGACGCCGATCCGCAGGACGACGACGCCATCGGCACCTGGCGCCGCATCGAGTTCACCTATGCCGACGGCTGCAAGGTCATCCTCGACGGCGAGGACAAGGACCCCGACGTCGCCTATATCGAGGGACCGAAGGGAAAAATATATGTCGGCTTCCGCTCCGACATCCCGGACCTGCGCAAGAAGATCGACGCCCTGCCGGATCCGCCGCCGCAGAACACCGACTTCCACGAGTGCGTCCGCACCCGGAAAAAATTCGCCCTCAACGAACAGAACGGCTTTTGGTCCTGCACCCTCGTCAACATGGGCATCACCGCCCACCGCCTGAACAAGAATCTCAAGTTCGATTCCAAGACGCTCAAGTTCGACGACCCCGCCGCCAACGCGCTCATCGACCAGCCGATGCGCGATCCGTGGAAGATCTGACGCCTCATGCCGCATGGGCTTTCAGTGACTTCCACTTTGTCTGCCGGACAAATCCGCAACAGGAGCCATGTGCATGGACGGGCAAGGACTTTCGGGCGGACTCCCCCGGATTCGTTCTCGCACGAGGCATTTTCCGGAAAAGCGTGAATTTATCATGGTGGGTGCGAGCGGTGGTCGAAGAATCAGAGACGCATGGAGCCCTTCAAAAACGAACTGTCCGCAGACAAGGCGCGAATCATCGGCGCGGCCATCCGCCGGGTGCGCGCGGGGTTTTCGTTGCGCCGCTATCATCGTGGCCTGGATGACGCACTGGAGCCGCTGGAATTGAAACAGCGGGTGCACTGCATCGCGGCACGGATCGAGGAATGCCTGCCGGACGACCCGCGGGCGATGTTTCCGATTCTAACCGACGCGCTGGCGGCGGATGGGATGCGCGGATTTCTGGTTTGGCCGCTCACCGAAATCGTCGCGCGGCGCGGGCTCGGGCATTTTCCGGAATCGATGCGCGCCTTGCGGGAAATGACCGGCCGTTTCACCGCGGAGTTCGCGATCCGGCCGTTCCTGCGCGCCATGCCGGAGAAAACCTTCGGCCAGCTTCACGGCTGGTGCGACGATCCGGACCACCATGTGCGGCGGTTGGTGTCCGAGGGATCGCGGCCGTTCCTGCCATGGGGCGGCAATCTAACCGAACTGCTCGATCCGCCGCATCCAACGCTCGGGTTGTTGGAAAAACTTCATCGCGATCCGAGCGATTACGTGAGGCTGTCGGTTTCCAACCATCTGAATGACATCGCAAAACGACATCCGGAGATGGTGGTGGAAACGCTTGCCCGTTGGAAGAAATCCGCGCCGCGGAATCCGCAGTGGGAGAAACTCGCACGCCACGCGTGCCGCACGCTGATCAAGCAAGGCCACCCTGCGGCGCTCGAATTGCATGGCTTCGGCGATGCCGGGTTGCTCGAAGTCGTTTCCCTCAAGCTCGTGCGGAATACCGTCAGGCTCGGTGATTGCCTCGATTACGAACTCGTGATCCGCAACCGCGGGCGCACGGCGTTGCGCGCGCTTTTTGATTACGCGATCCATCATCGCAAAGCGAATGGCTCGCTCAGTCCCAAGGTCTTCAAGGGCCGCGTGAAACCGCTCGCCGCCGGCGAGACATGGCAGATCCGCGGCAGCCATCCGATCCGGCCGGTCACCACCCGCGTCTATCATGCCGGAATGCATCGGTTCGAACCCCGCATCAACGGCACGGCCCGCGAGGGGCGGGATTTCATGCTTCGTCTCTGATGCCGCTTCACCAGTTCTCATGGTCGGCCGGCTGGTGGTCCTCGCCGTGGCTGCATGTGCAGGCCAATTTGCCGATCTCGGGATAATTGCGCGCGAATGTGTAGGTGCCGCCGGCGTGGCATTCGGGTTCTTCCATGAAAGCGTCCGGACCGAATATCTCGTCCCAGTCGATCGGTTCGCCAATGTTTTTCGAGTTCATGTTCTGGTGCGCCCTGACCGCCTGCTGGACGTTGCGGATATTGATAATGCAAGCGGCTCGGTCGGATCCCTTCTTCCATGACCGGGCGCCGACAAACAAGGTGCTGGTCGCCGTCAGCATGGTCATGGTGGTGGTGCCGTTGCTGTCCAAGGCATATGGCATTTCCGCAAGCGTGCTGACGCCCTTGGGTTCGCATGAAACACACAGCGACCACGGCGATTTGGGATCGAGACCTTGCAGTTTCCCGAGCAGCGGCTTCATCGACTCTTCCGTCGAGGCAGCCACGCCCACCCATTTCAGGACGGCTTTGGAAAATGCCGGAGATGCATAAACCAGGAGATTTCCGGATTTCGCGAAGTGGTTGGTGGCGGATTGGAACACGGGGTCGTCGGCCAATTTCCCGGAATCACCGCGGACGTTTTCCAAATGCTCCAGCGAACTGACAATCATGAGCGTTTGTTCGCCATCCAACAGCAGGTGGGGCGTTCCCTTCGCCATTCCCGGATAGGGAGGAACCGGCAAAGCCCAGCCCTGCATGGTTCCGATGGTTTGTGCCTCGCCAAGTGCTCCGGTCAAAGCGGGCTTCAACAAATCGATCAGTTCCTTTCCGGTGGAGATTTCAAAGAAGAAATGAGCGGGCATCACGGGCAGGGCCGGCACCAATGTGGGTTCAAGATCGATGCCCGCGAGGATGCGGAATTCCATGCCTGACATCAGGGTTTCCACATCGCTTCCCAAAGGAGTTTGTTCTTTCAGCGCCTCTTCGACTTCCTTTTCCCGGCCGAGCATCTTGCCGATGTTGCGTGCGCTTTCAACGAGGGAGGTCGCGTCGATTCCGACTTCGATCGCCAGATCGGTGGATGCCGGAAGGTGCGATGCGGTGCGGAAGTCCTGGTTTTCGCCCATCATGCGGGCGCTGAACGGCAAGCCATCGGGATAGCTGGTGAAATGGCGAAGCAACCATTGGTCGCCATCCTTGCGGAGGCTGCGACCGGATGCCGCGGCTGAAGCGAGACCGTAGTTGTCAACGATTGCGGCGGAATCCAGTTTTACCGGCAATTCGTCTTCGGGCAGGACGCCCATGAAGAAGTCGATCAACCCGATCCAGAACTCGCGGCGGCCTTCGTGGTCCTCGAAGTGCAGTGCCTTGCCACCGACATCCAGGCGGCCCAGGACCTCCGCGAAGTGGGGCGAGGGATCGGCCACCGTGGTCTTGACGGCGGACGTGTCCTCTTGCGGGCCGGGTGTTTGATCCGTTTCACTCTTGCGCTCCGGCGTGCATGCGGTGAACAGGGTGATGATGCAGAGACAGGCAAGGTTTCTCATGGAGCGGATACTGGGCAAATCCTTGAAAAGGTCAATCCAAGATCATGTTAGAGGCGACTGGTGGTTGCCGCGCGAAACTTTTTCCATGCCATGCGCTTGACCGGCATTTCGGGCGGGTCGAGTTTTCCCGCATGGATCGCGAAACGATGGCCCGGGTGCTTGAGGAGATCGCCCTGTTGCTGGAACTGAAGGGGGAAAATCCCTTCAAGATACGCGCCTACCGGCAGGGCGCGGAGATTGTCAGGGGCCACGATGGCGACATCGTCGCGATGGCAGCCGCGTGCGATCTGGCGGGCATCAAGGGCATCGGCGAGGCCTTGCGCGACAAACTGCACGAACTGGCGACCACCGGCGCGCTCAAGTTCCACGAGGATCTGCGCGCTGAGTTTCCGCCGGGGCTTTTCGAGTTGTTCGAGATCGAGGGTCTCGGGCCGAAGAAGGTGAAGTCGCTTCACGACTCTCTCGATGTGAAATCGCTCGCCGACCTCAAGACCGCCTGCGAATCGGGCAGGGTGGCGGGCTTGCCGGGATTCGGGGAGAAAACGCAGACCAGGATACTCGAAGCCATCGCCCGCCATCAAACCTTCGCGGGAAGATTTCTGTTAGGAGGTGTCTGCGAATTGGTGGACGATATACTCGAAACGCTGCGATCGCATCCGTCGGTCTCGCAGGTTTCGGTGGCCGGTTCCTGCCGGCGCTCGCTGGAAACCGTGCACGATCTCGATTTCCTCGTCGCCACGAGCGAACCGGCGACGGTTTGCAAGGATTTCACCACACTGCCGGAGGTCGCATCCGTCATCGCCTGTGGCGAGACGAAGGCCTCGGTGCGGCTTGAAAACGGCATCCAGTGCGATCTCCGCGCGGTGTCGAACGCGCAGTTTCCCTATGCCTTGGTCTATTTCACCGGATCGAAAGAACACAACGTCGCGCTGCGCTCGCTCGCCTTGAAAAAAGGCCTCTCGCTCAACGAATACGGATTCACCGCCGCCCGCGACTCCGCGGACATCCCCACCGGCATCCACGACGAAGCCGGCATCTATCAGGCACTCGGCCTTCCCTTCATCGAACCCGAACTCCGCGAAAACCGCGGCGAATTCGAGTCCGCCCTCGCAGGCACACTCCCACGCCTCGTCCAACTCGAAAACCTCCGCGGCACATTCCACAACCACACCACAGCATCC
>DATISV010000567.1:0-5184 GCA_035468505.1 Luteolibacter sp.
CGAAAATGCCAGAACAGTAATTTTTTGTAATTTTTTCATTTGATTTGATGTTGGTTGAATCGTGTTAACTGATAATCTTTAGTTGCCATAAATCTATGGGGCGTAACCCTACTTGTGGCGTCTGAGGATTTTTGAGGTGTCGTTTGGCGGGAGTGGGTTCGGCTCAAAGAAGGGAGGAAATTCCCTGATTTCCGGAGCGATGAAAGAAGAGGTCAGCCAGATTCAGGATCTCGAGACGCTCGCGCAGCAGCGCTATAGCAGTCAAAGGCGCGGGATGTCTTCCAACTTGCAAAGCCGCCCCACGGACATGACCCTGAATCCATGCGCTACATCGAACCCCACGCCCACATGGTCAGCCGCACGACGGATGACTACCAGAAGCTCGCGCTCGCCGGCTGCGAGGCCTTGTGCGAACCCGCGTTCTGGGCCGGCTTCGACCGGAGTTCGGCGCAGGGTTTCCACGACTACTTCCGCCAGCTCACCGAATACGAGCCGAAGCGCGCGGCGAAATTCGGCATCCGGCATTTCTGCTGGCTGTGCATCAATCCGAAGGAGGCGGACGACCCGGTGTTCGCCCGCGAGGTGATGGCGCTGATCCCGGATTTCATCCAGTGCGGCAACGTGCTCGGCATCGGCGAGATCGGCTTCAACAAGAACACGCGCAATGAACTGGCGATCTTCGAGGAACACGTGCAGCTCGCGCTCGACCACGACCTGCCGATCCTGATCCACACGCCGCACCTCGAGGACAAGCTCAAGGGCACGCGGCTGACGCTCGATTCTCTGGCCAATTTTTCCAAACTCGACCGCTCACGAGTGATCATCGACCATGTCGAGGAACACACCGTTTCGATGGTGCTTGACGCCGGCTATTGGGCGGGCATGACGCTTTACCCGGAGAGCAAATGTTCGCTCGATCGCGCGATCGACATCCTCGAAGTGCACGGACCCGAGCGGCTGTGGCTCAACTCCGCCTGCGACTGGGGCGTGTCCGATCCGCTCGCCGTGCCGCAGTGCGCGCTGCGGATGAAGTCGCGCGGGCATCTGGCGGATGCCGTCGAGCGGGTGATTTATGGAAATCCGCGGGAGTTTCTCGGGCAGTCGCCGCGGTTTTTGTTGTGAGTGTGGGATACGCGCCGAGCTGGGGCTCGGCGCTCCCGGCTCATCCGATGGCCGAGATGGTCTGGAAGATGGCGGTGATCATCAGGTAGGCCATGGTGCCGATGAGCAGGGCCATGACGATGAGCACGGTGGGCATGATGAGCGCCATGATGCGCTGGAGGTCCTTGTCGAGTTCCTTGTCGTAGCGCTCGGCGGCGCGGCGCAGCGATTGGTCGATTTTTCCGGTTTGTTCGCCCACCGCGATCATGTCGATGAGCAGGGGCGGGAACGAGCCGTTGCGGATGAGGGATTTGGAAAACGAGCGGCCGTCGCCGACCTGGTCGATCACCTGGTCGAGCGCGCCGCGCAGCGAGCGGTTCTGGGTGGCGTCGCGCGAGAGTTCGAGGGCGCGCAGCAGCGGCAGGCCGTTGCTGACGAGGTTGGCCATGGTTTCGAGGAACTGGACGTAGAAGCGGCTGGTGATGACCGGGCCGACGAGCGGCAGCTTCAGTTTCATGCGGTCCCAGGCGGGCTTGTTGGCGTCGTTGTCCTTCCACGCCTTGAAGAAAATGGCGACGGCGATGAGCGTGAGCAGGACGACGAGCCACCACTTGGTGATGAAATCGGAGGCCCCGATGAGGATGGCGGCGCCAAGCGGGATCTTGCCGCCGGGCGTGCTCTCGATGAGCTGGGTGAGCTGCGGAATGAGCGTGGTGACGAAGACGATGGAAACCCCGATGCCGGCCAGAATCAGGAAGGCCGGGTAGATCATGGCGAGGACCAGGCGGCTTTGCAGTTCGGCGAGCGTCTTGAGGTAATGCGCCTGGCGCTTGAGGATGGTGTCGAGCGCGCCGGAGGCCTCGCCGGCGGCGGCCAGCGAGCAGTAGAGCGGACCGAAGCTCGGGCTGACTTTTTTCAGGGCGACGGAGAAATTGACGCCGTCGCGGACGATCTGGCGGATTTTGTAGGAGACCGCCTTGAGGTTGCCGAGTTCCTGGCGGTTTTCCATCGACTTGAGCGCCGGCTCGAGCTGCAGGCCGGCGGCGAGCATGTCGGAGAGTTCCTCGGTGAAAAGCACCACCTCCTGGCGTTTCAGCTTGATCGGGCCTTCGGGGATCGCGTCCTCGGCGGTGGCGGCTTTGGATGTCTGGCGCGGAGAGTCGGCTTTTTCCTTGGACTTGCCGTTGGTTTTGCGTGCGGGGACGGCTGAGGCGGTTTCGCGCAAATTGACTGGCTGGAGTCCCTTGCGGTCGAGTTTGCGCAGCGCTTCCGGGCGGTCGGCCGCGTCGATTTCACCGGTGGTGACCGATCCGTTGGTGGCGAGGGCTTTGTAGGCGAAGAGGGGCATTCGTGGGTAAAACTGAAATGCTGAAATACTGAAAGTTATTCCGCGCCGCCGATGTCGGACGAGGTCACGGAGATGACTTCCTCGATGGTGGTCATGCCCTGCATCACCTTGAACCAGCCGTAGGTGCGCATCGGGACGTAGCCGTCGCGGAAGGCCTGCTCGCGCATCTTGGGCGCGGGCGCGCTGTGGGCGACGAGTTCCTGCATCGCGGGCGTGAGCAGGATGACTTCATAAATCGCGAGCCGTCCGGAGAAACCGGTGCCGCGGCAGCGGTCGCAACCGGCGGCCGCGGCGGCGTAGGGTATGCCGGGGATTTCGAGCGGAATGCCGAGGCTGCGCTTGTCCTCGTCGGTTATCTCGCGCGGCACCTTGCAGTGTGGGCACAGGCGGCGGACGAGGCGCTGGGCGAGGAAGGCGCGCACGGCGGCGGAAACGAGGAAGGGTTCCACGCCCATGTCCACCAGGCGGCTGATGCCGCCCATGGCGTCGTTGGTGTGGAGGGTGGAGAACACCAAGTGGCCGGTGAGTGAGGCGCGGATGGCGATTTCCGCGGTCTCGAGGTCGCGGATCTCACCGATCATCACGATGTTCGGGTCCGCCCGCAGGATCGAGCGCAGGGCGTTGGCGAAGGTCAGGCCGATCTCGCTTTTCACCGCGATCTGCATCACGCCGGTGAGCTTGTTTTCCACCGGGTCCTCGACGGTGACGATGCGCCGCTCCGGGTGGTTCACCTCGCTGAGGAAGGAATAGAGGCTGGTGGATTTGCCGGAACCGGTGGGTCCGGTGATCAGGATGATGCCGTTGGGCAGGTGCAGCAACTGCTCGATCTTTTTCTGCACGAAGGGCTCCATCGAGAGCTTGGCGAGGTTGAATTTCTCCTGGTTGAGCAAACGCAGGGAAACGCTCTCGCCCTCGACGGTCGGCACGGTGGCGACGCGGACGTCGATGGTGGCGCCTTCGAACTGGAGATTGATCCGGCCGTCCTGCGGCACGCGGCGCTCGGCGATGTCGAGGCGGGCCATGATTTTCAGACGCGCGATCACCGAGCTTTGGAGCGCCTTGATGTTTTCCGGCACGGCCACCTCGATCAGGCGGCCGTCGATGCGGTAGCGGATGCGCAGGTTGGTGGCGAGCGGCTCGACGTGAATATCGGTGGCGCGCTGGTCGAGCGCCTCGCGAATGATCTGGTTGACGAACTTGACGACGCTGGCCTCCTCGTCGTCGTCCTGGTCGATCACGTTGGCCTCGTCCTCGCCGGACTCGATGGCGTCGTAGTCGAAATCGCGGCCTTCGAGGATCTGCTCGAAGGTGTCCGCGCCCACACCGTAGAGGCGGCGCAGCGCCTCGTAGAGGCGCTTGCGGGAGGTCATGCACCAGTCGATGGGCAGGTCGAGTTCCTGCGCGGCGGCCTGGCGGGCGACCAGGTTGAAGGGATCGAAGGTGGCGAGTTTCAGGCGTTTGTGATCGCCCTCGCCGGTGATCTCGATGGGCAGCAGGCGGTGGCGAAGGGCAATGCGCGGCCCGCAGGCCTCACGCAAGGGAAGGGGGACTTCCGGCACTGGAATGGAATCGATCCACTCGATGCCGAGTTCGTGCGCGAGTTCGCGCATGTAGGGCTCCTCGTCCACCACGCCGGCGTCGAGCACGTCGTCGATGGGCGAGCGTGGGCGCTGGGTGGCGGCTGCCAGCACCTCGGTGAGTGCTGGAAGGTCCTCGCATCCGGTGCGGCGGGCGGGTTCGATGAGAAGTTGCGTCATGCTTGCTGCGCTTGTTGTCGCGTAAAACCACCGCGGGCGCAATCTGTCTGTTGCAAATGCGGTCCGTGATTTGCGGAATTGGACTTGTCAGTCCTAACGGCGGAAGATTGGATGTCCATGCAACAACCCCGGCAACCCATGATCAAGGAGTTCAAGGAATTCATTCTCAAAGGCAACGCGATCGATCTTGCGGTCGGCGTGCTGATCGGTGTCGCCTTCGGCGGATTCGTCACCGCGGTGACCGAGGGGATCGTCAAACCGGTGATCAGCGCGGCCGGTGGCAACCCGGAGGTTTCGCTCAAGCTCGGCATCTTCGACATCGGCATCGTCATCAACGCGGCGGTTTCCCTGCTGATCACGGGCGCGGTGCTGTTTTTCATTTTTGTCCGGCCGATGAACAAGCTCAAGGCCAGGAACGCAAAGCCCGCCGCTCCGCCCGAACCTTCTGCCGAGGAGAAACTCCTGACGGAAATCCGCGACCTTTTGAAAAAGAATCCGTAAGACGATGGGGCGAGGTTTTCACGAAATTTCCACCAAATTGGCACGGCCGGTGCTTATCCAATTTCACCAATCCACCGAAATATGAAAAAAATCGAAGCGATCATCAAACCGTTCAAGCTTGAAGAAGTCAAGGAGGCCCTCGCCGAGGTGGGTGTGCAAGGCATGACAGTGACCGAAGTCAAGGGTTTCGGCCGTCAGAAGGGGCACACGGAAATTTACCGGGGCTCCGAATACACCGTGGATTTCCTGCCCAAGGTCAAAATTGAAATCGTGGTGGATGACGAACAGGCCGAGAACGTGGCGTCCGTCATCGTCAAGAGCGCCAACACCGGCAAGATCGGCGATGGCAAGGTCTTCATCTCACCGGTGGAGCAGGCGATCCGCATCCGCACCGGCGAAACCGGTTCTTCCGCGGTGGCGGTGAACTGAGGGGATTTTTCCCGTATTTTTCCCAACGCAAAGCCAGCGGTCCCGATT
>DATISV010000568.1:0-3929 GCA_035468505.1 Luteolibacter sp.
GCCAGGGTTATCGCATCTATCTCAACGGCGAGCTTGTCGTCGAAAACAAGGGCCGCTCGAAAACCTGGCAGCCGCAATATCATTATCTCGATGACAAGGCCCGCCAGCACCTCAAGCCGGGCACCAACGTGCTCTCTGCCACCAGCTTCATGCAATACTTCCGCGGCAAGGAAGGCGACATCGAGGTCTATCTGGAAGGCCTCGATAAACTGCCCTCGCCATGACGCGGAAATCATGTGGCGGCGGAGGCATGGGCCGCTCAGGACCGGTTTTCCGCCGAGCCGGTTTTTGACAGGACGGGAAACGGCTATTTGAAGAGCGTGTGGGTGACGAGCGAGGACGAGGTAGTGGCATTCAGGAAGTTCTGCGAGGCACCGGGCGACGCGTGAGTATCGGGAGTGCGGCAAGTTCCCGATTTCTCCGGTCTCCGATCTCTGGTTTGCCTCGCTTCGCTTCGGCCATCCGGGCACACTTCGCATTATTATCCAAGCCGCTACGAGCGGCCTCTGGTCTCTGGTTTCTGGCCTCTGGGAAAAATCCGGGCTTGCGCGCGGGCGGGGCCGTCTATTGACTCCGCCATGGCGGATATTTCCTTGGGATTGTCATTCGACGACGTTCTTCTGCAGCCCGCGCTGAGCGAGGTTTTGCCCGGTCAGGCGGATCTTTCCACGCATCTCACCGACGGGATTCCGTTGTTTCTGCCGGTGGTATCGGCGGCGATGGACACGGTTTCCGAGCATGAGTTGGCGATCGCGCTGGCACGCGAGGGCGGCATGGGTGTGATCCACCGCGCGTGCCCGATCGACGAGCAGGCGACGATGGTTTCGCGGGTGAAGCGCTCGGAAAGCGCGGTGATCCTGAATCCGCTCACGGTGAGCAAGACGGACACCGTGGAGCAGGTGCGCGAAATCATGGCGCGGAACGGATTTTCCGGATTCCCGGTGGTGGATGGCGACGGCGTGCTCGAAGGCATGGTCACCGGCCGCGACGTGCGCTATCTCGACCGCCCGGACGCGAAGGTGTCGGACGTGATGACGCCGCTCGAAAAACTCGTGACCGCGCCGCCAAACACCAGTCTGGAGGAAGCGCGGCGGATTCTCTACAAGGCCCGCATCGAGAAACTGCCGCTGGTTTATCCGGACGGCAAACTCGCCGGACTGATCACCGGATCGGACATTGAAAAACGCATCACCTTCACCCACGCCGCCAAGGACGAACAAGGCCGGCTGCGCTGCGGCGCGGCGGTGGGCGTGGGACCGGACTGCGTGGAACGCGGGCAGGCGCTGATCGAGGCCGGAGCGGACGCGTTGTTCATCGATGCGGCGACCGGCCACACGCGCATCGTGATGGAGACCATCGGCAAACTGCGGGCGCTGTCGGACCTGCCGGTGATCGCCGGCAACGTGGTGACCGAGGAAGGCGCGCGCGACCTGATCAAGGCCGGGGCCAGCGCCATCAAGGTGGGCGTGGGACCGGGCTCGATCTGCACCACGCGCGTCATTTCCGGCGTGGGCATGCCGCAGTTCACCGCGATCCGCAACGTGGCCGACATGTGCCGGGAAAACGGCGTGAAAGTGATCGCCGCCGGCGGCATCCGCTACTCCGGAGACATCGTCAAGGCGCTGGCCGCCGGGGCCGATCTGGTGATGCTCGGCTCGCTGCTGGCCGGCACCCGCGAGAGCCCGGGCCAGACGGTGCATTTCCAGGGCCGCCGCTTCAAAACCTACCGCGGCATGGGGTCGATCGGCGCGATGCAGAAAGGTTCCGGCGACCGCTACGGGCAAAACAGTTCGGGCAAACTCGTCGCGGAAGGCGTGGAAGGCCGGGTGCCCTACAAGGGCCCGCTCTCCGATGTCATCTTCCAACTCATGGGCGGTCTCAAATCCGGCATGGGCTATGTCGGCGCATCCAACCTGAAGGAACTCCGCGAACGCGCGAACTTCACCCGCATCACCGCCGGCGGCCTCCGCGAGAGCCACGCCCACGACATCGTCATCACCGAGGAACCGACGAACTATCAGCCTCTCGGTTAGGTCAACCGCCAACGGTCAACAGTCACCGGGCAAGATCCTCTGCGGCACATTCTTCCTGTTGACCGATGACTGCTGACCGCTGACTTATTTTCTCATCCCTTTCCATTATCATATCATGCACGATTCCAACCACGTAGCCGTCATCGATTTCGGTTCGCAATACACGCAGCTCATCGTCCGCCGCGTGCGCGAGCTGGGGTATTTCGCGAAGTTATATGCGATCGAGGATTTTCCGGACATTGGCCGGCCCGGCGCGGTGATTCTCTCGGGCGGACCGAAGAGCACCAGCGAGGCGGACGCTCCGGACTTGGATTTCAAGGCGCTGAAGGGTTTCGGAGTGCCGGTGCTCGGCGTGTGCTACGGCATGCAACTGCTCAACATCAAGTTCGGCGGCACGGTCGAGGCCAGCGACCGCCGCGAATACGGCCAGGCCAATCTGTTTCCCGCGGAATGCAAGGGGCTGTTCGAGGGCGTCTCGCCGAAGTCGCAGGTGTGGATGAGCCACTCGGACACGGTGAAAATCCTGCCCGAGGGCACCCGGGTGATCGCCACCAACCAGCACGGCACGCCGGTCTCGCTGAAATGGGACGACCGTTTCTACGGCATCCAGTTCCACCCTGAAGTCACACACAGCCACGAGGGCTTGCGCATTCTGCACAACTTCCTGCTGGAGGCGGAAAACCTGCTGCCGTTCCGCATCGACGACCTGAAGCGCGAGATCATCGACGGCATCCGCGAAAAGATCGGCAACAAGCAGGTCGTCTGCGGTGTTTCCGGCGGCGTGGACAGCACCGTGCTCGCCGTGCTGCTGCACGAAGCCGGTGCCAACATGCGCGCGATCTTCGTGGACCACGGGCTGATGCGGAAGGACGAGGGCGAGGAGGTGCGCAACAACTTCCACCGCATGGGCGTGCCGATCGAGACGGTCGATTGCGGCGAGCGCTTTCTAACAGCCCTCGCCGGCGTGGACGATCCGGAGAAGAAGCGGGTGATCATCGGCAACCTGTTCATCGACGTCTTCTGGGACTCGGTGGGCGACGCGGAAATGCTCGCGCAGGGCACGCTCTATCCGGATGTGATCGAGAGCGCGTCGAATGCGAAATCGAAGGCATCGAAAATCAAGACGCACCACAACCGCGTGGAGCGGATCCTGGAACTTCAGGCCGAGGGCAAGGTGCTCGAGCCGCTGGCCGAGTTGTTCAAGGACGAAGTCCGCGCGCTCGGCGCCTCGCTGGGCATCCCGCACGACATCCTGCACCGCCACCCCTTCCCCGGCCCCGGCCTGGCCGTGCGCTGCCCGGGCGCGGTCAGTCAGGACCGGCTCGACATCATCCGCGAGTGCGACGCCATATTCATCGGCAAACTCAAGGAGCATGGCTGGTATGACCGCGTGTGGCAGGCCTACGCCGGACTCGTGCCGGTGAAAACCGTGGGAGTGAAAGGCGACGAGCGATCCTACGAATGGGCGATCTCATTGCGGGCCGTGATTTCCGAGGACGCCATGACCGCCGACTGGGTGGATCTCCCCTATCAACTCCTGCGCGAGACCAGCCACCGCATTTTGAACGAAGTGAAAGGCATCAACCGCGTGCTCTACGACATTTCGACCAAACCGCCGGCGAGCATCGAGTGGGAGTGACGCGGCGTGTCGATCATGCGCCTCAGAACGGTTTGAATCGCGAAGCCGCTCTTGACATACGCACGCTATCACGCACGTTATTCCGCATGACCACGATCACCGCCACCAAGGCACGGGGCAATCTCTACACGCTCATCAACGAAGTGCGTGAATCCCATGAGCCGATCCAAATCACCGGCAAACACGGCAACGCCGTGCTGATTTCAGAGGAAGACTGGCGATCCATCAGTGAGACGCTCTTTCTGCATTCGATCCCC
>DATISV010000569.1:0-8766 GCA_035468505.1 Luteolibacter sp.
ACTCGCCCGCATATTCGAAGAGCAGGATCTCCCTCCCACGCGCGATAGTACCGCGCACCCGGCCGACCAGCCGGGTGTGGCCCTCAATCGATAGATGCACGTCGAAATCCGCCATGACCGGTCAGCGCTTCCTCGATTTCAGTCGGACCCGTTGCGACAGGGACTCGTCGGCCAGCGCCTGCCCGAGTTCATCGACCGACGGATCGGCCAGTTCTCCGAGACCTTCCAACAAGCCCAGCGCATGAAGCACTGCGGCGTAAATGCCGATGCTGACCGCCGGGTCGCCCGCTTCCACCCGTTGCAAGGTCGAGCGCGAGGTGAAGGCGCGCCCGGCAACTACCGACATGGTCAAACGACGGCGGCGGCGGGCATCGCGAAGGTCGCCTCCGAGTTTATTGAGGGCCTTGCGCGCGGCGGCGGACGGATGGTGCGGAGTCGGCATGAATATGTCTGCTTGACGTTACTTAAAATACAATTAGCGTCTCACGAAGCTTACATAAAGCAAAAAACAAACTCGCACCCTGATTTTTTCATGCGAAGATCCACCCGTTCCATGAAACCTGCTCTAATTTTCCTGCTTTCCACGAGTATCACGCTCGCGGAACCGTTTTGGAAACAGGACGGCCACCGCTCCATCGAACTGACCGGTGAAAACGGTCCCATCGTCCGCTTCGTCCTCCAGGCCGCGCCGCGCGATCCGCATTTCGAAATCCTCGCCACTCCCGACGGCCGCAACACCGTCTGGGTCGCCCCGCCGGATCACGTCTGGCATTACGGCCTGTGGTTTTCATGGAAATACATCAACGGCGTGAACTTCTGGGAAACCGATCCGAACACCGGGAAACAACAGGGGCGCAACGAAATTCTCGATCCGGCCATCGGGAGCCATCCCGACGCCGACACCGCCACCATCTGCTATCGCGAGTTGTCATATCCGGAGGCGGACGAACCCGCCGTGCTGGAAGACACGGTCGAAATCAAAGTCGAACGCCCGACCGATCAACGCGGCACCCAAGTCACCTGGAGCATCACCACCAAGGCGCTCGCCGACGTCACACTCGACCGCACCCCGCTCCCGGGCGAACCCCACGGCAAAGATTGGGGTGGCTACGCCGGTTTCTCATGGCGCGGCACGAAGGAGTTCACGGAGGTCCACTACACCGACAGCCAAAGCCGCCGCGGAATGGACATCCACCGCAAGCACGCGCGCTGGCTCAATGTCATCGGCACCCTGCAAGGCAAACCCGCCGGACTCACCATCCTCGATCACCCCGCAAACCCGCGGCACCCCACGAGTTGGTATCTTTTTCACAACTCGAAACTCCCCTTCTGGTTCGCCAACCCCGCCCTGCTCCAGCCCAAGGCGCTCCCGATGAAACAAGGCGAGTCGTTTAGGCACGCCTACCGCATCATCCTCCACGACGGCACCTGGCAAAACGCGGAATGCCATCAGGCGATGGAGCGGTTCGCGGGAAAACCGTGAATGACGGCCTGACAAGCAGACGCTCAAATCATGTCCATATGCCGGACATGCGAAGATTGGAAACCATCGGTAATCCACCTAGGAAAAAATAGGTGAAACAGCCTGATGCGAGGTCCCAAAAAAGCGATCACGCTCGCTTCGAAGTTTTTCAGATTCCTCCCACTACACCCCTGAGTTCCCATGAAATTTCCTTCAATTTGCTTCCTGACACTGTTTGGATCGCTCTTGATATTTATCACTCTTGATTCGAATGCCGCAAATGTGGCTACTTGGCAAGACAACGGAAACGTCAGTTATCTTAACGACGAAATCACTGCGGCCGGCCAGACACCCGTCACCATCTCCGCACTCAACTCAGCCGGGCTGAGTGGTGTCAGTATTCTGTTTTTGCTGAACAGCGACAACTTCTCTTATGCGTCCGCGATGACTGGCGGCACGGCGGACCTCGCCAATTTTGTGAGTGGGGGTGGAACGCTCGTTTTCTTCGACCGTGTGGCGGGAAATGACAATGTGACGCTTAACGGGATTTTGCCCGGTTCCTTTGTTTTCAATATTGTCCGGTCTCTTGTTACGAATCTTGACCTGAGCGCGCCGGGGAGCCCTTATCTTGCGGGATTGAACAATGCCTCCTTCGATGGCGGGAATTCCGCGGCGCACGGTTATATTGCCAGCGGCGATTTGCCCTTGGGATCCAGTTCCTATATCCACGTTGAGGGCAACCCATCCCAGATCGTGGATTTCAGTTATTCATTTGGTGCAGGCATGGTGCATTACTCCACGATTCCCGCAGATTTCTATGCCCAAGGATTTGGCGGCACGGCTTTCAATTCTTCCGTCAGCATCTACGTGCAGAACCTCGCGTCGGTCCCCGAACCCGACAGCGCGATGCTCTCCGTCATCGCCGTGAGCGGCCTGCTGGCGCGCCGTCGCCGCAACTGAGACATCCTGATACATCCGGATTTCACGTCCCGCCAATCCGATGGGCTGGCTTTTTCCATCAGATCGGGTTTGTCCGGGGTAAGTGACCGCAGAGCGATCTTGGATTTTTAGGATTTGCGCAGGCCGCTGACCGGGAACTACGCAAGGTGGGACCGGAAACCCTTTTCATCAGAGCTTATTGACTATTTGGATTTCTGACTATACAAATAGCCATGCCTCAACTTTCCAGCCCATTGCTTTTCGCACCCATTCCCCGCACTGCCGCCGAGGCGGCGCGCAAGCGGTTGGCGGGATTTCCCATCCTTGCCATCACCGGCCCCCGCCAATCCGGAAAAACCACGCTCTCCCGGCTGATTGCGCCCGACCTTCCCTATTTCTCGCTCGAAGACCCGGATACCCGTGCGTTGGCGACCGAGGATCCACGCGCCTTTCTCCGCCACGCGTCCGATGGAGCCATCCTCGACGAAGTCCAGCGCGCGCCCGGGCTTTTCTCTTACCTCCAGGGCGTCGTCGATGCCGACCATCGGATGGGCCGCTTCATCCTGACCGGCTCGAGCCAGTTCGAGGTCATCGAATCCATCACCCAAAGCCTGGCCGGACGGGTTTCCCTGCTTACCCTGCTGCCCTTTTCGCTCGCCGAACTCCAAGCTGCCGGGCGCGCTCCCGCCTCGGTGGACGCACTGCTTCACGCGGGGCTGTTCCCGCCCATCCACGACCGACCCGTCGATCCCACGCTCTGGCTTCAGGATTATATCAGCACCTATCTGGAACGCGATGTCCGGCAGATACTCAACATCCAGGATCTCGCCACCTTTCAACGCTTCATCCAGCTTTGCGCCGGGCGCATCGGCCAGTTGCTCAACGTCAGCTCACTGGCGGCGGACACCGGCATCACCCGCATCACCGCCGAGTCGTGGCTTTCCGTGCTGCAGGCCAGCCACCTCGTTTTTCTCGTCCGCCCATGGTTCCACAATCTCAACAAACGCCTCATCAAGACCCCCAAACTCTACTTCTGCGATCCCGGCCTCGCCGCCTGGTTTCTCGGCGTAAGGGATGCCGCCCACATCACCGCCCATCCCCAACGTGGTCACCTCTTTGAAAACTGGGCCATGACGGAACTGCTCAAAGCCCAGACCCACCGCGGCATCAAACCCACCCTTCATTTCCTCCGCGACAAGGAAGGCCACGAAATCGACGCCCTCATCGAAACCGGTCCCGACACCTTCCAAGCCGTCGAAATCAAGTCCGGTGAAACCGTCGCCGCCGACTTCTTTTCAGGCCTCGATTACTGGCGCTCCAAGCTCACCAAACAATCGCTCACCCCTTGGCTCATTCACGGCGGCACCGCCCGTCAAGACCGGGAGAAAGCCACCGTGCTCCCGTGGAACAACCTCTCTCCTCTCCTCGGGCATCTTGGATGAGCACCCGTTCCCCATACTCCGATTTGTTTCGCCGGCCGGCTGGATGCGAACCGCGATCCGCAGGGCAATCAGGCGCTTGATCGGTTCGCGGAAAAACGATGAATGACAGATCACCCGCCGCGTTTCGCGCGCGGATGTTTTTTCAGGTGCGCTTCCACATGGCCGAGCAGGCGTTCGGCGACCTCGGGATGATCCTTGATGACGTTGTCCTTTTCCATCGGATCCCGCTTCAGGTTGAAGAGTGAAAGTTCGATCTTCGAGGTGCGCGTGGTGCCGCGTTCGCCGTCGTTGCCGGGTCGCACCACGTCGCGGTAGCCGTGTGGCAGGTGCAGTTTCCATTCGCCGTCGCCCGTCATGACGGCCTCCAGCCTGGGGCCCGTGGAAAACGCATAATAGTCATGCGGATTCTCCACTCCCTCGTCGCCGCGCATCAGCGGCCAGACGTTCCTGCCATCGATCTCATATTCCGGCAGCTTTGCTCCTGTTAGATAGGACAGTGTGGGAAACAGGTCGATGGAGGCGAAGGCGCGGTCGTTCACCGATCCCGCCTTCAGGCGCTCCGGGTATTTCACGATCAATGCCGAGCGCGTGCCGCCGTCGAAGCTGGTGCCCTTGTGCTCCCGGAACGGGGTTTTCCCGGCGTGGTTGCCGAACTCATCCCACGGTCCGTTGTCGGAGGTGAGCATGACGATGGTGTTCCTGCCGGCACCCGTCTCGTCGAGCGACTTGACGATTTCGCCGAGCGACCAATCGATTTCGAGCATCACATCGCCATACAGACCCGCGCCGGATTTCCCCTTGAACTCGTCGCGGCAATAAAGCGGCACGTGCGGCATCGAGTGGGCGACGTAGAGGAAAAACGGCTTCCCGCCGCCCTGCTGCTTCTGGATGAAACTTACCGCGCCCTCCGTCGCCCAGCCGGTGAGGTGCTTCTGGTCGTCCGGCGTGACGTCCTCGATCTTGATCGAGCCGTTTTCCCAATAGGGCAGCGGCGCGTCGCTCACGCGTTTTTTCCAGACCGGGTTCCAGCGCCACATGTCGTTGGAGATCATCATCCCGGCATGCTCGTCGAAGCCGCGCGCCATCGGCCGTGTCTTCGGGGTGTCGCCGATGTGCCACTTGCCGAACTGGGCGGTGGCATAACCGCGCTTTTTCAGCATTTCCGCCAGGGTGGTGAATCGGGGCGACAAGCCTTCCGCGCCGGGGCCTTGGGCACCGGTCACTCCGGTGTGCTCCGGATAGCAGCCGCTGAGCAACGAGGCGCGCGATGCCGAGCACGCGGCTTGCGGGACGTAAAAACGCGTGAAGCGCACGCCATCGGCGGCGAGCTTTTCCACATTCGGAGTCCGATACCCCGGATCGCCGAACGGCCGGAAATCCGAATAGCCAGAATCGTCGAGAAACATGATGACGACGTTCGGAGCCGGCGGCGTGTCCGCGCCAGACGATGCGTTGGACAGCCACAATACAGAGGAAAAAACGACGGTGGATAAAATCCGGGGCACATTCATGTGAGACCGATACTTCCGATGGCCCGCTTTCGTTTCAACCCTTGCGCTTGCCTGCGACGCGCTCACGGCGTAGCAATTCCGTCGATTCGCCATGCTTCTGCACTTTTACAAAATGAACGGCGCCGGCAACGACTTCGTTGTCATCGACAACCGCGACCTCTCGATCTCGCTCGACAAGGAAACCATCGCCGCGCTCTGCGACCGCCACCGCGGCATCGGTGCCGACGGACTGCTGGCGGTCGAACCGGCCGAACACGGTGCCGATTTCAAGTTCCGCTACTACAATGCCGACGGCGGCGAGGCCGAGATGTGCGGCAACGGCGCGCGCTGCTTCGGCCGCTTCACCGCCCATCTCGGCGATGAAATCCCGGACCGCGTCACCTTCGAGACCATCGCCGGCACGCTCGCCGCGGAAATGGTCGGCGACCACGTGCGCATCGCGATGTCGGAACCCAAGGATCTCAAGCTCGACACCGGAGTCGCGATTCCCGGACTCAATGCCGTCATCCACTCGGTGAACACCGGCGTGCCGCACGCCGTCGCGTTCATCGAAAACCGTGCGGATTTCGACAACCTCGACGTGCGCACCCACGGCCGCGCGATCCGACGTCATGAATACTTCGCGCCCGCCGGCACCAATGCCAACTTCGTGCATGTGCTGGCCCCCGGCCACATCGCCATCCGCACCTACGAGCGCGGCGTCGAGGACGAGACGCTCGCCTGTGGCACCGGCATGGTCGCCTGCGCCCTCATCCACCACCTGCTCACCGCCGCGCCCTCCCCGGTGATGGTGGACGTCGCCGGCGGCGACACGCTCGAAATCGGTTTTGAAAAAACCGGCGAAAACACCTTCTCGAACGTCACTCTCACTGGCCCGGCGGATTTCGTGTTCGAGGGGGATATTGAGATCTGATCGACTGCAGGTGGAATTCCACTGCCGGAGGAACCGTGAGAATGGGTAGGGCGCTTCCGCCGGGAGCGCCGCGCGAATGGGAGGCGAATGAACGGACATTGATCGCCGTTCCGTCCTTCAATGGCTTTCCCATTCCCACCTCATTCACCGGCGGCCCCGGCGGTGCCGCCCTACCTTTGCTCCCGCATCTCGCGCTGGCGCATCGGCATGGCGTCGATGCGGGCGTAGAGCGATGCGAGCGTAAACTCGTCCACGCTCCAGCGCACGGTGGTGCGGCCGTCCTTGCCGAGGAGGACGACTTCCGGCTTTTCCCCGCCGCCGATCCTCTCGCGCACTTCCCGGACTTGCTCCGGATCGAGCACCTCGCCGGTTTTCGTGGGGCCTTTCATCACGAAGACCCGCAGGTCCCTTTCCACCAGTTCGGTTGAATCGCGCGTCAATTCGCGTTCCAGTTTCGGATTCATTTCGTGAACGAACAGCAGCCGGTGCTTCCATTGGTGTTGCTTCAGGAAATCGGCGCAAGCGGTGCCGACAAGCGCGCCACATGCGATTAGAGTGAGCCATGGTTTCATGCATCCAAATGAGCATCGATTCGTTCGCGCGCAAATCATACCACCTTGTCACATCCCGGCCTTGCCACGGCGGAAAAGCTTTTCGATTTCCACCGCGATGACCGACAACACGGCCACGCCGACGATGCCGAGCCAGACGTCGGCAGCGAGCGGGACGGTTTGGAACAGGCGGTTCATCAGCGGCGAGTAGGTGAAGAACAACTGCTACAGGATCATCGTGGCCGCACCGGCGATGGCAAATTTGTTGGAGAAAAGACCGACCTGGAACAGCGAGTGGTGCAGCGAGCGGCAGGAAAACAGATAAACCGTCTCGACCATCACGATGGTGTTGATCACCGCGGTGCGCGCCTCGGCCACGGTGTCGCCGGCGCGGGTGATTTCATGGTGAAATAGCCACAGGCCGCCGCCCACGATGAAGGAGGAAACGAGCAGCGTGCGGACGATCAGCGCGGCGGTCAGCAAGGGTCGCGCCGGATCGCGCGGCGGACGGTCCATCAGGCCGCTCTCCTTCGGCTCGAAGACCAGCATCAGCCCGAGCAGCAGCGCGGTGGCCATGTTCACCCACAACAACTGCACCGGCAGCACCGGCAGGGTGACGCCGAGCACCACCGCCACCATGATGATGCCGCCCTCGCCGAGATTGGTGGGCAAGGTCCAGACGATGAACTTGGTCAGGTTGTCGAAGACATGCCTCCCCTCCTCCACCGCGGCCTCGATCGAGGCGAAATTGTCGTCGGTGAGCACCATGTCGGCCGCGCCCTTGGCCACGTCGGTCCCCGCGATGCCCATCGCCACGCCGATGTCCGCCTGCTTGAGCGCGGGCGCGTCGTTGACGCCGTCGCCGGTCATCGCGACGACGTGGCCGCGCGCCTGCAGCGCCTTGACCAGCCGCAGTTTCTGCTCGGGAGCCACGCGGGCGAAGACCTCGGTTTCCGCGGCCACCGCGGGCAGATCCTCGTCGCTGGTTTTTTCCAAATCCCGGCCTGTTAGGGAACGGATGGTTTCGCCCTCCGCCACCAAACCGATGCGCGCGGCGATCACCCTGGCGGTGGCGGCATGATCGCCGGTGATCATCTTGACGGTGATTCCGGCGCGGCGGCAGTCCTCCACCGCCTGGATGACCTCCTTGCGCGGCGGATCGATCATGCCTTGCAGGCCGAGAAACGTGAGACCGCCACGCACATGTTCGTGATCCAGCGTGTCCTGCTCCGGCGGCGCGTGAAGCCGCGCGAAGGCGAGCACGCGCAATCCCTGCGACGCCATCGCCTCGACATCATCGCGCACCGCCTCGCGATCAAGCGATATGATTTTTTCATCCGCACCGAGCATGTCGTCGCTGCGTTCCAGCAGCCGCTCGACCGCGCCCACCTTGTATATCACCCGCTTCGATCCGTCATCGCGCCCCCCGTGGAGAGTGGCGCGGAACATGTGTTCGGATTCGAAGGGAATCATGTCGATGAGCGGCGCTTGCTCCGCCGTTTCCGCGTGAACCAGCCCGGCCTTGGCGGCGGCCACCAGCAGGGCGGCCTCGGTGGGATCGCCCTGGATGCGGTGGCGGCCGTCTTCGAAGACCAGCTCCGAGTCGTTGCACAACACGCCTGCGCGCAAACATTCCAGCAAGGCCGGATGCGCGGCGGTGTCGATGGTTTGATCCTGATAGATGATATCTCCCTCGGGATGATAACCGCCGCCGCTGACCTGATAGTTCCTGCCGCCGGCATGGATGGCCTGCACGGTCATCTGGTTTTCGGTGAGGGTGCCGGTTTTGTCGGAACAGATCACGGTGGTGCTGCCGAGCGTCTCGACGGCCGGCAGCTTGCGGATGATCGCTCGGCGTGAGGCCATCCGCGAGACACCCGCGGCCAGCACGATGGTGACCGCCGCAGGCAAGCCTTCCGGAATCGCGCCCACCGCCAGTGCCACGGCC
>DATISV010000570.1:0-2243 GCA_035468505.1 Luteolibacter sp.
CAACAACCACGTCGAGATCAGCCCCGGGCTCATTCTGAAAATCCCGCCCCGCCGGATCGTCGCCGAGGAACCGCCGGAAGTGGCCGCCATCCGCGAGCGTAACGAAATGGCCGCAGGCCGCGGGCAAGTCGTCGATGTCAGCGACGCTCCGCGTGCCGTGATGGTGCGCCCCGCCGCCGCTCCGCCGCGCGCCACGGCCGCCAGGCACCATGTCGTGAAATCCGGCGAGAGCGTTTATGGCATCGCCAAACAATATGGCATCAGCCAACAATCGCTCATGCAGGCCAACGGCATCACGGATCCCAAAAAACTCCGCGCCGAAGCCCGGCTGACCATTCCCGCGAACTGATATCTCATCACTCATCCCGCAGAAACGCATTTGGCCCGTTATTGCTCCATCATCCTCTGTGCCGCGGTGGCCGCCCTGGTCGCCCTCGGGCTGGTCATGCTCGCCAGCACCAGCGCGTGGGTGAAGGGTTTCGAGGATCCCTATCACTTCCTCACGCGCCAATCGATGATGGTCGTCGCCGGACTTTTATGCGCGGTGGTGGCCGCATGGTGCCCCACCGAATGGATCAGGAAATCCACCGTCTGGCTCTACCTTCTTGCCTGCGTGTTGCTGGCCTTGTGCTATGTGCCCGGCATCGGCATCGAAAGCTTCGGTGCCAAGCGCTGGATCCGCATGCCTTTCATCGGCCAGTTCCAGCCGTCAGAAATGGCCAAGATCGTGGTCATCATCGCGCTCGCCACCTGGTTCGCCCGCTGGCAGACCGAGGTTGCCACCTTCTGGCGCGGATTCGTGCTGCCCGGCCTGATCGTCGGCCTGCCGCTCGCCCTGATCGCCGGGGAAACCGATGTCGGTTCGTCCCTCACGCTCTCGGCCGCCGCCGGAGCGGTGTTTTTCTGCGTGGGCAGCCGGCTGCGCTACTCGGTTCCGGTGGCCGTGTTGCTCGCCGGCGCGGTCGCCTGGTATATATGGAACGATCCGGTGCGCTCGACCCGCATCGAGGCATGGCTGGATCTGGAAAACCCCGAGCACGTTCTCGGCACCAACATGCAGCAGATCCGCGCGCTCTATGCGCTCGGCAACGGCGGCCCATGGGGCGTCGGCCTCGGCAACGGAGTGGAAAAATTCGGCACCCTCACCTTCGCCCACATCGATTTCATCTTCCCGGTCGTCGGCGAGGAACTCGGGCTCACCGCCACGCTTGCGGTGGTGTTGTGTTATGTGCTCATCGCCGTCGCCGGGCTGGGCATCGCCATGCAGGCGCTCACCGTCTTCAACCGCTGCCTCGCCCTCGGCCTCACCTGCCTTATCGTCGTTCCCGCCATCCAGAACATCGGCGTCACCACCGCGCTGCTGCCCAACGACGGCCTGCCGCTGCCTTTCGTGAGTTATGGCGGCACAAGCTTGGTATTCGGTCTGGCCGCCGTCGGCCTGCTCGTGGGCATCCACCGCCGCTCGCAGGCGCGCGTCCTGCGCGAGTTCCCGCTCGACCCGCAGACCCGGCTCGCGGTGCGGCTGTGAATGCGCCGGCGCACTCACTCCATGCCCTTCCAGCCCTACAGCCGCGAACACCTCACCGCCATCGCGGCCGGGGTGCTGGTCATCGCCGCGCTGATCTTCGCCGGACGCCGCGGCGACAACGGCCGCAGGCTCGCCACCGCGCTGCTCTCCTCCGCCAATCTCGCCGCCTACCCGCTCAATCTCGCCGCGTGGCTCGCCCATGGCGGAAACCCGCCGCTCGAAAACCTGCTGCCGCTGCACCTCTGCGACATCGCCGCCATCACCGCCGGCTTCGCGCTGCTCACCAAGCGTCCCGCGCTGTGCGCGCTCACCTATTTCTGGGGCCTCGCCGCCACCCTGCAGGCGCTGCTCACCCCCGCGCTCGGCGTCGGTTTCCCGAACTGGCCGTTCGTCACCTTCTTCATCCAGCACTTCGCCATCGTCGGCGCGGCGCTTTACCTGCCGCTCGTCGATGGCTGGCGGCCGCGCCGCCCGCTGTGGAGCGACCCGCTGCGCGTCTATGGCTGGTCGGTCGCCTATCTCGCCTTCGCGTTCGGCGTGAACCGCCTGCTGGAAACCAACTTCGGCTTCGCCTCGCGCCCGCCGGACAACCCGAGCCTCATCGACCACCTCGGCCCGTGGCCGTGGTATCTCTTCTCGATGCAGGCCATCGCGCTCTGCCTGTTCCTACTGCTCGCCCTGCCGCACCAGAGCAGGAAAAGATGAAGTTTGAAAT